>DALYHZ010000026.1:5902-12889 GCA_031970635.1 Methylococcaceae bacterium
AGTTGCACCATAAAGAACATACAATTTTTCAACTTCTTGCGCGGCGGCAAGTAAATTCCCTTCTACTCGCGCGGCAAGTAACGCTAAACCGTCTCTATCCGTATGCAAACCTCGTTGTTGCAATCGATTTTGTAACCATTGTATTAGTTCATCGCCTTCGGGTGGTTTGACTTGAACGGTGATACCTACTTTGTCAATCGCTTCAAACCAGCGCGTTTTCATGCTGGCACTGTTTAATTTTCCCGTTGTGATTAACAAAATCGTATCGGCTGGCAATCGTTCACAATAACTTATCAGCGTTTTCGCACCCTCGTTACCAAAATTAGTATTCGGCACACGCAAATCAAGCACTTTTTTATCCCCAAAAATGGATAATGAACTTGCCGCTGTCGTGATTTCTGACCATTCAAAACCAGTATCGGTTGAAAAAATTTCACGTTGTGAAAAACCGGCTTGCTTTGCGGCATGGCGAACAGCATCGGACAATTCAACGATTTGTAACGGTTCATCGCCACTGAATAAATACACAGCACTCAGATTTTTTTGTAATGACGTAGCGAGGTGTTCAGGTTTTAGGCGCATTATTTTTCACTTTTGTCTAACGTGAAACGTGCTTGACTGAGCATAGTGCGTATTGCTTGTTGCGCCATTTCATTTCGTAAAACAGCTTCTTCGTTATCGCGCGCTAAAATAGCTTGCTGATCGTTGTAATAATCGCGCCGCACTTCTAAAGGTTGACGAGCCAATAAAATTGCGTCTTTAGGTGTGGCAAGCTCATATTCCATGCGATACAGCAATTCATATTCGTTTGCTTTACCGCGTGCGCTTAATGATAAAACGCGCCGTTGAAATTGTTCATCAAATAATTTAATCACCATACTCGCATTTTCGCGTGACGATGCCAGGTGGCTGTTCGATTGATTGAGTTGTTGCTTCACTTGTTCGCGTAACGCGGGTGAGCCACCTTCCAGATAAACTTGTCTTAATTCAAGTGGCAACGAAGATGCGCCATGCGGATGAAAACCACAAGCCGTTACAAAAACGGTCAGCAATAAAATAAATAGTTGGAGTAAACGAATAGAAAACATGCGTGTGAATTGAAATAAATAATTTTTAGGCGAAAAGTTTAACAGTTCTAAGAACACCTTGCCTATTTGAATCATGCCACCACTTGTTGAATTTGTTCAAAACGAAATTCAGAAACAAGCGTTTCAATGGCACTTGCCTGTTGAGGATAATTTTCTTTAATCTGTGCGACGATTGCTAAAACAGCTTCAACATCTAAAAGTTCAGCGGCTTGATGTAATGCCTTGCGAATTTCAATGCTAAGTAAACTAAAATCAACATCTTCATCGGTTTCAGTTTCTATCAACGTTGCAGGTGGCGTTGATTCATAAAGATATTCTAGCGATAACAACCTTCCCATCATTTGAAATAGCTGATTTTCATTAAAGGGTTTTGTGAGCATATCATCGCAACCTGCGGCTAAAATTGCCGCTCTATCTTCTGCAAATGCACTGGCAGTCAGTGCAGCAATTTTCGTATTTTTACCTTCTGGCAACGCTCGAATTGCTTGTGTTGCTTGATAACCGTCCATGACAGGCATTCGCATATCCATCCAAATAAAATCGGGTTGCCATAATTGAAATATTGTGACGGCATGTTCACCATTTTCTGCGACACGCACGTCAAATCCTACATTTTTTAACACGCGTGTAATCAATAAACGGTTATCTACATTGTCTTCGGCAACTAAAATTTTTATGGTTTTTTGAGGCGATAACACGCCCGTTACTTGATTTTGAATTTGCAAATTCTCTGGTGCGGAGGTTTCAGGTAAATTTAACGTAAACGAAAATGTACTGCCCTGACCTAACACACTTTTTACTTTAATTTCTCCCCCACCCATAAGGCGTACAAATTCTTGACTAATAGCAAGCCCTAATCCTGTGCCTTCACCTTTCGCAATACCATTTTCGGTTTGATAAAAGGCCTGAAAAATTTTAGTTTGATCTTCCTCACCAATGCCTGCACCGGTATCGCTAATTTCAAAACACAACGCATCATCCGATGAGGTAATTCGCAAATCGACATTGCCTTTATCAGTGTATTTCACGGCATTATTAAGTAAGTTAATCAACACTTGCCGTAAATGATGTTCATCTCCACATACAAAACGAGGCAAATTCCCCTCACGCGCAATTGAAAATGTTAAATCTTTACTGTCCGCACGTCCGCGCACAATATCACTGATGGCGGCAAGCAATTCATTTAAATCAAATGGCGCATTATTGACAATGGTTCGCCCTGCTTCAATACGCGAAATTTCTAATACATCGTTAATTAACGCCAATAAATGTTGACCGGCATGGTTAATGGTTTGTAATTCTTTTTTATGTTGTTTACTTATGGATGCGTCACGTTCCATCAATTGAGAAAAGCCTAAAATGGCATTTAAGGGTGTGCGAAGTTCATGCGACATGTTAGATAAAAAAATACTTTTAGCCCGATTAGCTGATTCGGCAAGGGTTTTTGCCGCTTCTAATTCAACGGTACGTTCAATGACTAATTGTTCTAAATGTTGTCGATAAGTATTTAATTCCGCTTCAGCTTGTGCGCGTTGAAAACTACGAATTTCATTACTTAAAATCAACGCCGCATGTCGAAAAAAGACTGGTAAAAACGCGCGTAATGCCATGCCACCGATATGTAAATTCTCAATTTTGATGACACCAATTAACTCGCCCCCCACAGATAATGGAAACGCCCATATCCAAGTATCAGGTGCTACATTCCCATGTAACAATGCGGCATTTGAATCGGTAGGAATTTCAACAAATTCATGCTGGTTAACCACTTGTTGAACTAACGAATCATCAACTTCTTCTAAAACGCGCTGATTACCCAAAAAATCCACGTAATGCAATTCCTCACCAATCCAATAATAGAGTTTAATATTTGTCCCGCCGATACTTTCGACAATACTGCAAAGCATTGAATGAATTAAATTCTCTATTCCGGGTTGTGCATCTAATCGTTCAATTAAGCTAAGTACCAGTTGCAAACTAGATTTTTCTTCCACTAATCGATGCATGCGAGTTCGCAACTCCGTTTCCATTTTAGATGATGCTTGGCTAGGTTCGTTCACGTTGTAGTTACATGTTTTCGTATAATGACATCGTTTAAAACGGACTCTAAATGATTAAGAGATGCATCGTGCCAAACCAAAGGTAAATCAACAAAATCAGCCGCTGCTTGTGCGGCAAGCGTAAAATCCGTTGAACACGGCGTGCGAATGGCCATAATGCACTTATGACTACTGTGAAAAATTTCTCGAATAACGGCGGTATTTTTTCCAAAACATTCGGTTATCATCGGCTCCCAAGTCAATGCCCAATCTTCAAGTAAAAAATACGCACCTTTTCCTAATTCCTCCATGAATTTTTCATAACCCAGCAACATAACAATGCAATTTTGTCCTTGTGTGCGAAACGTATGATGTTTATTTAAAATAGCCTCCATACGCGGATGACATGAACCATAAAATACAATGGATTCAAGTCCTTTTGATTCGTTGAAAGTCAATGAATCATTAAGTTCGCTATAAAGCCTGTCAAAATAATTATGTAATGCCGAAGCCAAAAATTGTGTTTCTACATTCCAACCATTTTTTTTGATTAAAAAATCGACCTCTTTGTGCAAAATACCGCAACCGACCATCACAACAGGTTTTTCTGATACAAGGGGAATGATTTTTTGTGTCATTTTAAAATTTCCCATATTCAAATGCGGCTTCAAGGAGTGCAACAATATTTTCTTCTGGAATTTGTAGCGGCATCACCCCTGTTCCAAACAAAAAATGCCCGCCGACTTTGCCAATTTCGCATAAACGTTTCACTTCGGCGCGTGTTTGTGCTGGCGACCAGTGAATCAATTTAATATCATCAATTACGCCACAAGTTAAAGCAGATTGACCAATAATGGCTTTTGCTTCGGCTAAATCCGACATCGGACTGATGTAATAAGAACCAATGCCCAGCGTTTTTTGAATTTGCGTAATGACATTATTGAATGGTGCCATGCCGCAATAATACACAATATTGTCCACACCACCGACGGCTAAATCACGTTGCATCCAAGGTAAAACAAATTCTTGAAAGCGTTTCATCCCAACAAAAGAAGTCGAACCAAACGGCGTAGAATAAACCAAAACATTCGCCCCTGCGGCGCGATATGCGTCCACTTCTTTTTGAAAAAATAGCGAACACTTCCGTAACAACTCGTCACGCACATCCGTATCTTTACCCATGAGCAACTCCATCCATTTATCCATGCCCATTAACAAAGCCGGTAACGTCGTTGAAGCTGTCAAATACGCACAAATAGGATGCGTCTTTCCAACTTCATCACGCAGAATTTTTAAGCAATTAGCACTTTCTTGCCATGCAGGGTGGTCAGTGATTGATTCGGGAATTTCAAGTTTAGCAATATCATCGTAATTTTTGATAACAAAATCGGCGACATTGGGTGAACCATTTTCGACATAAAGAATGTCTTTACAACCAAGCAATTCGGCTTCTTTACCCACATAAAATAAACTCCATACGTTGTCATAACCGTATTTTTTTTGCAATTTAAGCTGTCCTGCCGCGACATATTCGCCTTTGCTGTAATAGGTTTTTAGCGATAAACCCAATTCGCGTGCGCCTTGATCGAGTAAATTACAAAAAATAGGAATACGCGACGTAGGTTTTCCTGCAACGGTAGCACGGAGAATTTCAAGCGGCGACATGGCTTTTTACCTCTCTAATTAAATCGACGATAATTTTACCTGCGCTCACACCATCATTTGCCCAAGTATCTGCACCGACGTTTTTATACAATTCTGTATCGTAACGATAAGGCGCACCGCCAACAATGACTTTAATTTTGTCTTCTAAACCACGTTCTTTTAATAATTTGCGTACTTCAACGCAACCGTGTTCCCCCATAGCCGTGTGAACCATCATTGCCGAAATGCCAATGACTTGCGCGTCATGCGCAACAGCGGCATCCACAAATTTTTCAGCCGTCACGTTTACACCTAAGTCAATCACGTCCACCATTAAGGCTTTTAAACACCCCATCACAATACGTTTGCCCAGCGAATGTAAATCACCTGCAGCTGTGCCAATGACCACTCGCCCGATAATTTCTGGCGGGGCTTTAAATAACAGCAACATTTTTTCGGTCACTTCGGCAGCAATTTGCGCCGTCATGAAATGTTGCGCTAAATTTGCATCAGGGTCTTTGACAATGAGCGACATCATTTCTTCTACGGCAGGAATGACAACTTGAAAAATAATATCTTCTGCGCTCATGCCTTGCGCTAATGCGTCATTGACAATTTCAAAAGCGGCATCTTTGTCTGTTTCATAAACCGCCTCGTTATAGGCTTTAATAACATTTTCAATCATGAACAGGCTCCACGCGTATGGGTTTTAAAAGTAAATGGTTAATGTAACAGTCTTCATAACTGCTAACTAAAGGTAAATTAAACGTTTTGGCATGTGCGGTGAGGCTGTTAAAAAGTGCTACCCCGTCGTCACTTAATAATGCCAATTCACAACCTGCTAAACTGGCATCGGCGTTGAGTTCAATTTTTGTTGCTGAAATCGAAGGTAATAAACCAATGGCTTGTGCGTTTTGAATATTTAAATGGCGTCCAAAGGCACCGCAGATACATAAACGTGCTACCTCATGCCACGACATCTCAGCAAGTGCTAACAACGTTTCCATTGCCGCTGCAACCGCCGCTTTTGCGCGTTGGAAAGCATCAACATCGCTACCTATGATGGTCGTATTTAGATTTTCTTTCTCAAAAATATAACCTTTATCACTGTTTGTTTGTGCAAATCGCCCCGATGTTTTTAAAACCTTACTCTCAACTAAAACAGCAATGGCATCCACTAATCCCGAACCGCAAAAACCACGCGCACTCACGCGGTCAATGGTTTCCAATGCAAAACCTGTTTCATTTTGTTCAACATGTAAAATTGCGCCTGATTCGGCAGACATGCCATTGCAAATACCTACGCCTTCAAATGCAGGACCACCTGGAACGGAGGTAATAAAAAGTGTTTTTCCCGTCCATAAAACAATTTCCGTATTTGTTCCGACATCAAGTAAAAATGCCCCTTGCGTTCCATTACATAATTGCGTGGCTAATAAATCAGCCGTTAAGTCTGAACCTACAAAACCTGCTACCGGTGGCAAAACCATAATTTTTGCATTAGGCAATAACCATTGTGCTTGCCATTTTTCATAATCGACAGGCTGACAATTTACCTGTTTTTGCCAAAAATCGGGATTTAATAAATTTGCACAACCTTGCTCGGTTAATAAAGCCAGCATTGCCGTATTCCCCACAATGGTAATTAAACCAATTTCTGGCAACATCAAGCGAACTTCGCCAACTTCTCGCGCAAGCATATCACGTAATGCTTTAATAACGGCGTTACGAACTAAACGACTTAATTCTTGTGCGATGTATGTGTTCGACAATGCGGCATCTAAACGATTTAATACGTCTGCACCGAAATGATCTTGTGGATTTAAACCTTTTCGACTGGCGATACGTTGTCCGGTTTTGCGATTCCACAGCGTGATACGCAAATGTGTTGTACCTAAATCGACAGCAACACCGTAATGGTGTTCATTAATTTCTTTAAATTGACACGGTGAAGGCATTAAATCCGATACGGGAATGCTATGCCATACTGACGCGCGTGCTAAATGCTCTAAATAAATTTGCGTGTCACTGCAAACGCGTAACTGACATGATAATCGCCAACCTTGAGCGCGTGCCTCTTCGTTAATGCGTTGGTATTCTGCAAGCGTAAGAGAACTTACCTCACCACTTTCAACTTGTACCAAACACGCGCCACACGAACCTACACCACCACATGCCGCGCGAACTCGCCAATCCGTAATATCTAGTGCATCACG
>DALYHZ010000026.1:12905-15762 GCA_031970635.1 Methylococcaceae bacterium
CAATATTAAATTGACGTGTACCAACCGGTGTATGTACTGTCAGCGTAGTCATTGATGTCCCTGAGAATTATAACTTGCTTGCGAAATACGAAAAAAACAACCGTATTTTTTTAATGCATCAGCTTGTTTTGAAAGTTTAAGTGAGAATGTCATAGCATTTAAAGCAAATTAACTAAAGCAATGAATCTTTTGAAATGTTTGGCAATAATTCATTACCTATGCGATCAAATAAACGCAAGCAGGCTGCAACCACGTTTACATCATAATAATCTCCTGCCCCGTGTTGAATTTCCTCGATACCTTTTTCAATACCTAACGCAGGGCGATATGGTCGATGTGAACTCATCGATTCTAAGACATCAGCCACCGCTAAAATTCGGGCTTCTAACAAAATGTCTTCGCCCTTTAATGCACAAGGATAACCGTTACCATTCATTCGCTCATGGTGCTGATAAATCATTTCAGCAACGGGCCATGGAAATGCCACATTTGCCATAATGTCATGACCGACTTGTGAATGGGTGCGGATCAATGAAAATTCAATTTCACTCAATTTTCCTGGTCTATTTAAAATCTCAGAGGGAATATACACTTTGCCAATATCATGCACCATACCACCTAAGCGTAAGCCCTCAATTATCCTCTCATCTAAATTCATTTCGTTTGCAATTGAAACGGCTAATTGAGATACCCGCGCCTGATGCCCTGCGGTGTAGGGATCACGTTTTTCAATCATTAACGCAATGGCTTGAATGGTTTGTTCTAAAATATTGGAATATCTTTTTTGACTTTCATTTAGGGTAACGAGCGTCGTTGTTAATTCTTGCGTGCGATCTTCAACCATGGTTTGTAATTCATGTTGAATACGATGCAAACTTAAATGCGCTTTTACGCGTGCTAAAACTTCTTCAAGTTGAAAGGGTTTTGTAATGTAATCAACACCGCCACTTTTAAATGCCATCAATTTATCTTCGGTGTCTTGCAAAGCACTGACAAAAATAATCGGAATTTCTGCGGTATGGGAATTCAGTTTTAATTGGCGGCAAACTTCATAACCATCCATTTCAGGCATTCGAATATCAAGCAAAATTAAGTCTGGCGGATTTGCAAAAATCGATTTTAACGCCATTGCGCCATCTAATGCAGGACGGACTTTATAGCCAAATTGCTGTAGCATGCTACTCAATACGCGTAAATTATTTGGATTGTCATCAACAATGACAATTTCGCCTAAATGGTTATCCATGATGTTCCTTTACTTTATTTTCTGTCATAGCAAGTCAAGCAGGTTCAGTAATTTTACTGATTAAATCAAACTGAAATTCGTTCGCCAATTGTCGAAAATAATCGGCTATGTCTCGATAATCGCTTTGAATTTCGTCAAGAATACGGTTTAACATTTCAATATCTAGCCCAATTGCGGCTGTATGTAAACGCTGGCAAATGTTTTCAGGTAAGTGTGAAAAATCAATTGTTTTTTCTATGTTTTCTGTCGATTTGAAACGTGAACCATATTCAAATTCGACATTTAAATAATGGGCAATGGTTTCAAATAACATGTTTGGTTCAACCGGTTTTTTTAAGATGCCATTACAACCTGCCACTAAAATTTCCGGATGATCTTCATCTAAAACCGATGCCGTTAATGCGATGATGGGGATATGCCTTCCACCTGACATGGCACGAATAATTTTTGTAGCTTCACAGCCATTCATGACGGGCATTCGCACATCCATGTAAATAAAATGCGGTTGCCACGTTTGAAAGCATTGCACCGCTTCTTTTCCATTTGATACAGCACAAACTTGAAATCCAACTTGTTTTAATAATTCAGAAATCAAATGTTGGTTAGCCGGCTGATCATCAACTACTAAAATACGAAAACTGCTTTGCCCTGCGGCTAAGTTTAAAACATCCCCTTTATGCGTAGTGACATTTTCGTTGTCTGCTAAAATAATGGGCAAGGTAATTAAAAAGGTTGAACCTTGGTTTAGAACACTGTTTGCGGTGATTTCACCGCCTAATAATTTAGCGTATTCTTGACTGATATATAATCCTAATCCCGTCCCCGTTCCCAAATTCATGCCATAATCACTTTGAAAAAAAGGCTTAAATAATGATTCAATTTCAATATTAGCAATGCCCACACCCGTATCACTCACCGCAATACATAATTTGAGTTGAGCGTCATCAAATACAGTGTAAACACGTAAAGTAACAGCACCTTGTAACGTAAATTTAATGGCATTATTTAATAAATTTTGAATGATACGCCGCAATTTTCCAAAATCGGTTTTAATGTATTCAGGTAGGTTATCACTGTGTTCAAAATGAAACTGTACGTTTTTATTTGAGATTTGCACACTATCGACAAGTGTTGACAATAAGTTTGGTAAATTGATGGTTTCTAAATGTACATGCAATTGACCGGTTTCAATGCTGGAAATTTCCAATATATCGTTAATGAGTGATAAAAGTTGTCCGCCACTGCGAATAATAGTTTGTACATCCGGTTGAATTTCTTCCGGTAGGCGCGTGTCGCGTGCAATTAATTGAGCAAATCCCAAAATGGCATTTAACGGAGTACGCAGTTCATGTGACATATTGGCAAGAAAAACACTTTTTGCGCGATTCGCATTTTCAGCAGCGCGTTTTGCTTTAAGCAACACTTCTTCATTTGCTTTACGTTCTGAAATATCTGTTATAAACGCAATGAATTTCGCATTGTTTTCTTCGCCTTGAGTAGTTTGATAATACGCGGTAATTTCAACAGGCGTATTACGACCATTTCGTGAGCGATGAACCGTTTCAAAATGCGCTTGTCCTTTAATACGAACGACATTGGCAATTTGTTGTA
>DALYHZ010000027.1:0-15680 GCA_031970635.1 Methylococcaceae bacterium
CGTTATTGGCACTGCCGGTGTCATTGGTTAACGTTAAGGTGGGCGTGTTTACCGTGGTGTCTAAGGTAAACGTTAAAATACTGCTACTGGGACTGGTATTGCCAGCCACATCGGTTTGGCGAACCAGTAACGATTTGGTACCGTCTCCCATAAGCGTTAAACTCGAACCACTGCCCGTTGTCCACGTTAAACCGCCATCTTGGCTGTATTGCCAACTTGCGCCGATTTCTAAATTACTCACAGTGACAGAACCATCTTGGGTAATACCATCGTTATTGGCACTGCCGGTGTCATTGGTTAACGTTACGGTTGGCGTGTTTACTGTGGTGTCTAAGGTAAATGTTAAAGTATTGCTGGGACTGGTATTGCCAGCCACATCGGTTTGGCGAACCAGTAACGCTTTGGTGCCGTCGCCGCTAAGATTCAAACTTGAGCCACTGCCCGTTGTCCACGTTAAACCACCGTCTTGGCTGTATTGCCAACTTGCGCCAGTTTCTAAATTACTCACAGTGACAGAACCGTTTTGGGTGATGCTGTCGTTATTGGCACTGCCTGTGTCATTGACTAATGTCAAATTTGGCATGTTAATCGTCGTGTCTAAAGTAAATACTAATGCGTTACTGTTCAGCCCTAAGTTTCCGAGCGCATCCATTTGCCGCACGATGACAGATTTATTGCCATCACCCGTAATTGTAAAATTGGAACCGATGCCAGTTGTCCAAGTTGTGCCATTGTTTAAGCTGTATTGCCATGTTGCATTTGAAGCCACTCCAGAAACATTTACCACACCACTATTAGTGATTGCATCGCTAACGCTCACGCCAGTGTCTATTGCTAATGAAAGTGTTGAAACGGGAATCTTTTCAGTTAACTTAACTACTGCTGGGGTCATAGCCGTAGTATTAGGTTCATTAATTTGAATATTAAAAATTCGATCGCCTGTGCCAGTAGTGTCATTCGAATTTTCGATATAATAAATATTTTGTAAAAGTGTTTGCACTAAAGTTGCTGTAGCATTCGCGTTCAATAAAATGGCTAATCCGTTGCTTACTTTGCTATTTGCAGTCACTGTTCCAATGATTATGTTTGAAACTGAAATAAGTTCACCAACATTCACCGTACTATCATTACCCGATTGAACAAGTGTTCCGTCAACACTAAATACACCACTGCCCAAACTGCCTGCCGCAAATGAAATAGAAAGAATGCTATTGTCATAATTAGTCGTATCAACATCGCTGACGACAGCATTTTGTCCAACATCTAAAAGCACAGGAACACTTGAACCCAATAAAAATAAGCTACTATCGCCATTCAAATTGGTGACCGTTGGCGAATCGTTACCGCCGTTGAGTGTAATCGTTAACACACCCATATCACTTAACAGGCTGTCATAAACGGTGTAGTTAAAACTGTCTGTGAGTGTTTCACCAAGTTTGAGTGCTTGGACAGTGCTATTACTGTCATTAACAACATAGGTGTAACTGCCATTAGCATTGAGCGTTAGACTGCCATAATTTCCCGTTATAGCCTGTCCGACTGTCCCAAGCGTACCGCTCCCTTCTACATTTCCTGTCCGAATTGCGCTAACAGTTAAAGCTCTGCCGTCAACATCGGCATCATTGAGTAGCACATTCCCCGTCGCTGGATTGATATTTTCACTGTTATTGTTACCACTTGCTTCGGTTGCACTGCCCGTATCATCAACTGCAACAGGCGGATTATTTACAACAACCGGTGCTGAAGCGGTGATATTGATTGCAAATGTTTGTGCAGATAAAAGTCCGCCTGCACCATCAGAAACGCTAAAAATAAGATTGTCTGTACCATTAACGCCAGAAGTTGGCGTGTATTGAATTAAACCATTATCAATATCAGACTGGGTAAATGTCGAATTTGCCACTAATGCAACGCCGCTTCGCGTTAATGTCCCTTTGATTGGCGCAGTTGTTATGGTGTAGGTTAATAATGTTGCGCCTTGTTCTGCATCTACTACTTTAAGCAGTGTGTTAGTAATCGTTGTAATTGCAGAATTTTGTGAAAGCGTTAAACCTGTATTCACGCCACCTGTGAAAGTGGGTGCTGTGTTACTGTTAATTGCCGCGATGGTGGCAGCCACATTATTTGTCAGCAATGAAGAGTAATTGAAAGATTTACTTGCTCCCGCAGCAAGTGTTCCAGCGTCGTAATCAATAACAATGGTGTCGTTGGCGGTGGTAGTGGTACCGACCGCTGGGGCTGTTGCATAAAAGCCAGAATTAAAGGGATTTAGTGCGGCGTTATTCGTTGTGGAAGGAAGACCGGATAATATGGATACTCTAGTATTTGGATCGGTGGAGTAATAGCCAAATATTGCTGGCAAACCACCCGTGGCTGTTTGCCATGCGTCAGGTGTGGGATTTTGCGCTAAGACTAACGATGCGCCACTGCCTGTTTGCTGAGATTGAATGGTATTTACAGTGCTGTAATTACCCGTGTAATCGGTCGTGTTGTCAGGGTTTACCATCCTCAAATAACGCGCATCATTCATTGGCGTGTTACCCAGGTTTTTCAATGTCACGTTTGCAGAATAGTAAAGGTCATTAACGTTAAAACTGTAAGTTATAGTAACTTGCAAATCCGAGTTAAATAGCCCGACATAAGTAGCGGAAAGGGTATTGCCTGTAGAAGTATTAGTAGATGAAACATTCGTAATTTGGTGCAAACTGCCTGTTCCAGCTGGCGTTGCTTTATTAGAACCGATGTAATAATTCGTCCCGACGTAAGTCGAACCACCGTGTGTGTAGCCGACCGAAAATAATTCGAGCGGTGTACCTGGTAAAAAGAAATCCACATTCGTGGCATTGTGAGCGGCACTAAATCCTGTGGGGTTGTACACCATACCGACTTGCGTTTCACCCACACCAGTGTAATAACCTGCGGGTGGCACATCACTCGTGCCGAAATTACCGTCTGGCGAAATGCCAAGCTCAAAATAATTACCCAGTAGAAAAATATTGCCTGCGGCATCTTTAACTGAACTTGGCATGAGGAAAACTCCTTTGGATTTGGATTTAGTTTATCTATGCACAAAAATGCCGTTTTCTTGTTGTGATATAATTTACGACAAAGATGTGACACTATGTTACATGAACGTCTATCGGATATGCTGGTAGATTCTTTAATTGCTATTTATTGCGCGTTTTAGGCTAAATTAGTAAAACTTAATAATAAAAATAAAACCGTCCTAACAGGAAGATAACGCTCTCATGACTAAAAAAATAATATTCCATGTTCAAAATGGAGGGCAATTGCGCGGTGAAGCGCGAGTTGCTGGCGATAAATCCATTTCACACCGCTCGATTATGCTAGGTTCGTTAGCAGAAGGCGTGACACACGTTACGGGCTTTTTAGAAGCCGAAGACGCATTGGCAACATTGCAAGCCTTTCGTGATATGGGAGTAAATATTGAACAAACCGGTAAGGGATGTGTAACGATTCATGGCGTGGGAAAACACGGTTTGAAAGCCCCGCAACAGCCGTTATATTTGGGTAATTCTGGCACATCGATGCGTTTGTTAAGCGGTTTGTTAGCAGGACAAGCCTTTGATTCGGTTCTGACGGGCGATGAATCGTTATCAAAACGTCCAATGAAACGTGTGACTGAACCACTCGCTCAAATGGGGGCAGAAATTAAAACGACCGAAAAAGGCACCGCACCGTTACACATTGTAGGCAAAGCAGGGCAGTTGACCGGCATTGATTATGTGATGCCGATGGCAAGCGCACAGGTGAAATCGTGTTTATTACTTGCAGGTATGTACGCGCAAGGTGAAACAAAAGTAACAGAACCTGCACCAACTCGCGACCATACCGAACGAATGTTAAATGGTTTTGGTTATCCTGTTTCGCAAGATGGCAATCAAGCCAGCATCACTGCAAATGGCAAATTAACCGCAATGAGCATTGACGTGCCGAGCGATATTTCTTCAGCAGCATTTTTCTTAGTGGGCGCATCAATTGCGTCAAATTCAGATGTATTGCTCAAACATGTTGGTATCAATCCAACTCGCACAGGTGTGATTGATATTTTGCGTTTAATGGGCGCGAATATTGAAATATTGAATGAAAGGGTTGTCGGTGGCGAACCGGTTGCCGATTTACGCGTTGTGTCAAGTCAACTAAAAGGCATCGAAATTCCTGAACATCTTGTGCCGTTGGCTATCGATGAATTTCCCGTTTTATTCATTGCTGCCGCCTGTGCGGAAGGTGAAACCCGTTTAATCGGTGCAGAAGAATTGCGCGTTAAAGAATCGGACAGAATTCAGGTGATGGCTGATGGTTTGCAAATTTTAGGTGTGGACGCAAAAGCTACGCCTGACGGTATGATTATTCAAGGCGGTGAAATAGCTGGTGGCACGATTGATTCACATGGCGACCATCGCATAGCCATGGCATTTGCAATTGCGGGTTTGCGTGCAAATGCACCGATTACGATTTTAGATTGTGCGAACGTGAACACGTCATTTCCTGAATTTAAAGATTTAGCATCGCACTTAGGATTACAATTAACCAGTGAGGAAGGTTAATGGACATTCCAATTTTAACGATAGACGGACCAAGTGGCGCAGGTAAAGGCACAGTTACTCGACTAATTGCCCAAAAATTAGGTTGGCATTATTTAGACAGTGGCGCAATTTATCGCGCGTTAGCACTTGAAATTACCGAAAAAAATGTAGCCGACGCAGGCATTGCCGAAATCGTAGAGGCTGCCTTGGCAATGGATTTAATTTTTGAATGCGGTGAAGATCGATTAGTTAAACTCAACGGTCAAGATGTTACCGATTTATTAGGGTTAGAAAGCACCGGAAATATGGCATCAAAAATTGCAACCATTCCTGAAATTCGCGCGGCATTATTGCAAAAACAGCGTGATTTCAAACAACCTCCTGGATTAGTTGCCGATGGTCGAGATATGGGAACCGTTGTTTTTCCTGAAGCATGTTATAAAGTTTTTTTGACTGCAAGCGCATCAACAAGAGCAGAAAGACGTTATAAACAGTTGAAACTGAAAGGAATTGATGCTAACCTTTCAAAGATAACTGCCGATATACAAGAACGCGACCAGCGTGACAGTGAGCGTCAATTTTCGCCACTTGTTCCAGCCGCAGATGCTGTTTATATTGATTCTTCAACCTTGAGCATTCAAACTGTTGTTGAAGAAGTGTTAAGTTTAATCCGATAAACGGATATTTTTATAGTCGCCGCAAAAATTTGCGGTTTTTTATTAACTAATAACAGGAAAGATTGGTTTGAAATTAACCAATCTGGGAAAGAAAAATGAGCGAAAGCTTTGCTGCGTTACTTGAAGAGAGTTTAACCAAGACCAAAATGAGTCCTGGTGCCATGTTAGTTGGAACGGTAATCGATATTGAAAATGATATGGTTATCGTCAGTACCCATTCAAAATCAGAAGGCGTTATTCCGAAATGGCAATTTTTGAATGCTAATGGCGAATTAGAAATTTCGGTTGGCGATGAAATCGAAGTGGCTTTAGATTTGTTTGAAGACGGTTTAGGTTCGACGATTCTTTCCCGCGATAAAGCAAAGAAAAATAAAGCTTGGTTCGAACTCGAAACAGCGTTTGAAAATGATGCCACCATTATTGGTCGTATTAACGGCAAAGTGCGCGGCGGCTTCACCGTGGAAGTGGGCGCATTACGCGCGTTCTTACCCGGTTCACTTGTTGACGTGCGTCCAATTCGTGACACCACTTTCTTAGAAGGTCGTGATTTAGAATTCAAAGTTATCAAAATTGACCAAAAACGTAATAACGTCGTCTTGTCACGTCGCGCAGTGGTTGAAAAAGAATACAGCGCAGAACGTGAAGAATTATTGAAAACGCTTGAAGAAGGCGCAACCGTTATCGGTGTAGTGAAAAACTTAACGGATTACGGCGCATTCATTGATTTAGGTGGCATCGACGGTTTATTACACATCACCGATATGGCATGGAGACGTGTCCGTCATCCGTCAGAATGTGTTGAAATTGGTCAAGAAATCAAAGTTAAAGTGTTGAAATACGACAAAGACAAAAACCGTGTGTCTTTAGGTATGAAACAAATGGGTGAAGATCCATGGCAAAACATTGCACGTCGTTACCCAGCCGGCACACGCGTCTTCGGTAAAGTCAATAACTTAACGGATTACGGCTGTTTTGTTGAAATCGAAGAAGGCGTTGAAGGTTTGGTTCACGTTTCAGAAATGGACTGGACAAACAAAAATGTCAACCCATCACGTTTAGTACAATTGGGCGATGAAGTTGAAATTATGGTCTTAGAAATCGACGAAGAACGTCGTCGTATTTCACTTGGCATGAAACAATGCAAAACCAATCCTTGGGATGAATTTGCAGCAACGCACAATAAAGGCGATAAAATCACCGGTAAAATCAAATCAATCACTGATTTCGGTATTTTCATTGGCTTAGATGGCGGCATTGATGGCTTAGTTCACATGTCAGACATTTCATGGGCAGATGAAGGCGAAAATTCAGTTCGTGATTTCAAAAAAGGTGATGAACTCGAAACTATCATCTTAGCGGTAGATTCAGAACGCGAACGTATTTCGTTAGGCATCAAACAATTAGAACAAGATCCATTCCAAAACTTCCTTGCGACGCATGAAAAAGGCAGCGCAGTAAAAGGTACGATTAAAGAAGTGGATGCAAAAGGTGCGATTGTTACGTTAGAAGACGGTATCGAAGGTTACTTGAGAGCGTCTGAAATTCAACGTGATCGCGTTGAAGATGCGCGTACTTTATTAAAAGAAGGCGACAGCATTGAAGCGAAATTCATTGGCATCGACAAAAAAGCAAAAACCATCAGCTTGTCGATGAAACCAAAAGAAGAGCATCAAGCTCACGCAGAAAAAGAACACTCACTTTCTGCAAAAGAGTATTCGGCACAACAAAGCCAAAGCGTTGCATCACCAACTTTAGGTGATATTTTCAAGCAACAAATGGAAAAATAAAATCTTGAGATTGGAAAGGAGACGCGGCTTGTCGTGTCTCCTTTTTTTTATTTTGACAGGAGCGCAGGTGACAAAATCTGAACTAATTGATGTACTGGCAAAACAGCAATCCCATTTTGCCTTAAAAGACGTAGAATTAACCGTAAAGTGTATTATTGAACAAATGAATCAAGCGTTGTCTGCCGGAGAACGCATTGAAATTAGAGGGTTCGGAAGTTTTTCATTACGTTTGCGTCCTCCACGCATGGGACGCAATCCAAAAACAGGTGAATCTGTGGCATTAGCAAAAAAACACGTTCCGCATTTCAAACCAGGCAAAGAATTGCGAGATCGGGTGAATGCGTCTGCGGATAAATATAAAATTATTGACTAGATTACAAGCTCTCTATCCTATACATATTGTTAGCGCAGCTTTTCGGCCGCGCTATTTTTTTGTGTTTTTTCCAATGATTAGGCTTGCGTATTAACAATAATGCCCAGCGGACTTTGACCTTGTAAATTTTGCGCTAGTGCTTGTAAAAAACTGCCCAACGTCGCTTTGCCATTTGTTGTGCTAGCACCTTGTGCATCTAAAATACTTTGAAAAACACTTTGCAAGGATTGAATGGCACTTGAACTGTTATTTTCTGCATTTCGACTGTTGTCATTTAATTGCTTTACTAAAAGTTGCAAATTTGCCGCAATATTTCCAACCGTCGTGCTATTGCCACCTGTGTACGCGGCTAATGCGGCTTCGTTAAGACTGCCTAATTCTGAATCACTGGAACTTTCAGATGATTCTTTATTTTGCAAAGTTTGTTTTAGGTTGGTTTGTTGTGTAGGCGTTGCCGTTGTTTTCTGAGGAGTTTCTTCTTTACTTAAGATAGCAAATAAATCCTGAATGAAAGTCCCCAGTGATTTTTGCGAGGAATTTGCTTTATTTGCACCACTTACAACTGGTGCTGATGAATTAGTCGGATTTGCTACACCAATTTGTGCCAACGCCTGCCCAATATACGATGAAAATGCTGATTGATTAGCTGCATTGTTAGCTAAATTAGCATTGTTTGTAGCCGCAACCTTGTTAGTTGTTTGCGGATTATAAAAATTGGGATTGGAAACTGAAGAAATATTAAAATCCATGACGAGCCTCGCTTATTAAGCAGTAAAATCGAATAAAATAAATACCTTAAAACTTATGTGTCGAATTCTACGCCAATTACTTTAAAAATAAAGCGACTTACCGCACACTTCTCATATTTACTTTCATAACAAACTTCAAGGACATTTATGCTAGAAAATTATAGACAACACGTTGCAGAACGTGCCGCGCAAGGCATTGTTCCAAAACCATTAGATGCAACACAAACAGCGGCAGTGTGTGAATTATTAAAAAATCCGCCCGCAGGCGAAGAGACTTTTATTTTAGAGTTGCTCACAAATCGCGTACCAGCGGGTGTAGACGAAGCCGCGTATGTGAAAGCTGGATTTTTAGCTGCACTTGCCAAAGGTGAAACAGCGTCACCAATTCTTACGGCTGAACGTGCTACCGAATTATTAGGCACAATGCTTGGCGGTTATAACATTGCGCCCTTGATTGATTTATTAGACAGTAAAAATGAAGCAATTTGCGCACTGGCGGCAAAAGCCTTGTCACATACTCTGCTGATTTTTGATGCGTTCCACGATGTTCAAGCAAAAGCGAAAGCGGGGAATTCATACGCGCAACAGGTGATGCAATCTTGGGCAGAGGCTGAATGGTTTACGCATAAACCAGCAGTGCCTGAAAAATTAACTGTTACGGTTTTCAAAGTCACTGGCGAAACAAACACCGATGATTTATCGCCTGCACCCGATGCGTGGTCACGTCCAGACATTCCGTTGCACGCAAAAGCGATGCTAAAAATGCCGCGCGATGGTATCACAAATGCCGAAGCACAAATTACCGAATTAAAACAAAAAGGCTTTCCAGTCGCGTATGTCGGTGACGTTGTTGGCACAGGTTCATCGCGCAAATCGGCAACTAATTCTGTGCTATGGTTTATGGGCAATGATATTCCTTTCATTCCTAATAAACGCGAAGGCGGCGTGTGTATCGGTGGCAAAATCGCGCCTATTTTTTTCAACACGATGGAAGATTCTGGCGCATTGCCGTTCGAATGTGATGTAAGCCAATTAAATATGGGCGATGTCATCGACATTTACCCTTATCAAGGCGAAGTGAAACGTCACGATAGTGATGAAGTCGTTTGCAAATTTGAATTAAAAACCGATGTCTTACTCGATGAAGTTCGCGCAGGCGGTCGTATTCCGTTAATTATCGGACGTGGATTAACCGATAGAGCGCGAATTGCATTAGGTTTAACGCCTTCAACCGTTTTCAAACGTCCTGCGGATGAAAGAGACAGTGGCAAAGGTTTCACGCTAGCACAAAAAATCGTCGGTAAAGCTTGTGGCGTAACAGGTGTGCGTCCGAATACTTATTGCGAACCACACATGACGACCGTTGGCTCACAAGATACCACCGGACCTATGACGCGCGATGAATTGAAAGATTTAGCATGTTTAGGTTTTTCAGCCGATTTAGTGATGCAATCGTTTTGTCATACCGCCGCGTATCCAAAACCTGTGGACATTGAAATGCAACATACTTTGCCTGATTTCATTATGAATCGCGGCGGTGTTTCGTTACGTCCGGGAGATGGCATTATTCATTCATGGTTAAACCGGATGTTGTTGCCAGACACTGTGGGGACTGGTGGCGATTCACACACCCGTTTTCCAATCGGTATTTCGTTTCCCGCTGGTTCAGGGTTAGTTGCATTTGCGGCGGCAACAGGCGTGATGCCACTGGATATGCCGGAATCTGTTTTGGTTCGTTTTACCGGCGAAATGCAAGCCGGAATTACTTTGCGTGATTTGGTTAATGCCATTCCTTATGCGGCGATTCAACGTGGATTATTAACGGTTGATAAAAAAGGCAAAAAGAATATTTTTTCAGGTCGAATTTTAGAAATTGAAGGTTTGCCTGATTTAAAAATTGAGCAGGCTTTTGAATTATCCGATGCGTCAGCAGAACGTAGCGCGGCAGGTTGCACAGTGCGTTTAAATGAAGCTCCAATCCGAGAATATTTAAATTCAAATATCACATTGTTGCAGTGGATGATTAAAGAAGGTTATGGCGACGCGCGAACGATTGAACGTCGCATTACCAAAATGCAAGAATGGCTCGAAAATCCCGTGTTACTCGAACCCGATGCTGATGCCGAATACGCTGAAATCATTGAAATCAATTTAAATGAAATCACAGAGCCGTTGCTTGCTTGTCCAAATGATCCTGACGATATTAAAAAATTATCCGATGTGGCAGGTACGCAGATTGACGAAGTATTTTTAGGTTCGTGCATGACCAACATTGGACATTTTCGCGCGGCAGGAAATTTACTTAAAGCGCAACAAGGCGATTTACCCAGCAAATTATGGATTGCACCACCAACAAAAATGGATGTAGCGCAACTTACAAAAGAAGGGTATTATGAATCGTTCGAAAAATCGGGCGCACGTTTAGAAATGCCAGGTTGTTCGCTTTGTATGGGCAATCAAGCACGAGTAAAAGACGGTGCGACGGTAGTTTCGACTTCAACCCGCAATTTTCCAAATCGTTTAGGCGATAACACTAACGTATTTTTAGCTTCGGCTGAACTTGCGGCAGTTTGTTCGATTTTAGGCAAAATTCCAAGTATTGAAGAATATATGCGTTATGCGATGCAAATTAACGAAAATGCAAGGGAAACGTATCAGTATTTGAATTTTGACAAATTGGAAAATTATCAACGTTAAATTATTTTGAGGGTATTTTTTTAGATACCCTCAAACATTTTTTGGAAGGTGATTATGTTGTTAAAAGTTGGTTCAAAAGGCGATGATGTAAAAAAACTTCAAGAAAAACTCGGTCTTCAAAGTGATGGCATATTCGGCACGGGAACAGAAAAAGCTGTCAAAACATGGCAAGCAGAAAATGGCTTAACCGCAGATGGCATTGTCGGTTCAGCAACGTGGGCTAAATTATTTCCAACGGATGAAACAGAAAACGAAGCCACAGCCTCTGTGCCTGCTGGTGATTTAGATATAACCAAATTAAACGGTCATATTCCAGATGTTGTAATCAGTCAGATTCCAACTTGTGTGACGGAATTTCAAATTAACACGCCTTTGCGTTTATCGCATTTCTTAGCCCAATGCGATCACGAAAGTGCGGGTTTTAAAATCACGCAAGAAAATTTGAATTATTCGGCTGAAGGCTTGAAAAAAACGTTTCCAAAATATTTTCCTGATAATTTAGCCGAAAGTTATGCAAAGCAACCGGAAAAAATTGCCTCTCGCGTTTATGGCTCTCGCATGGGCAATGGCGATGAAGCAAGTAAAGAAGGTTACAAATACCGAGGTCGTGGTTATATTCAGCTAACGGGCAAAGATAATTACAGTTCGTTTGGTAAATCCGTTGTGGATGACGATATTTTGAATAATCCTGACCTTGTTTCGGAAAAATATGCTTTGTTATCTGCGGCTTGGTTTTGGAATTCCAAATCGCTTAACACATTGTCTGACAAAGGTTCAAGTGATTCGGTGGTCACTGATGTTACTAAAAAAGTAAATGGTGGCACACTTGGTCTTGATGAACGGATTAAAAATTTCAAAAAATATTATGCGTTACTAGCTTGAAACGATTTGTAATGAAACAGAACCACGTTGCGTTAATTGGACTGATATATTTAATTGCGTTACCTGTTACCGCAACAGATTCACATTGTCATGAGCAAGAAAGCATCATTTTTTCTTGCTCATTGGGCAAAAATATCGTGTCAGTTTGTGCTTCAAAAGAGATTTCACCAACTAGCGGTTATTTACAATATCGTTTTGGACAAAAAAATGCCCCCGAATTGATTTTTCCTTCTTCAACCACACCTTCTAATCGTTTAAATATTCAAGCCGGAACATTAATGTTTTCAGGTGGGGGCGGTAGTTATTTGCGCTTTATTAACGGTCAATATAACTACATTGTCTATACGGCAATCGGTAAAGGTTGGGGAACAAAAGACGGCGTGGCAGTTGAAAAAAATGGTAAAAACATTGCCAATTTAACATGCCACGACGTTCCTATTTCACTCCTGAGTGATGAATTTTTTAACCGTGCTGAATTAAAACGTGAGCAAGATGAATTCTTACTGCCATAATATTTTAAACACCGGTTTTAGATTGCGTTAAGCCCTTTAAAATATCGTTAAGCTGTTCTTTTATTTCATCAGGACTTGTTTCTGCACCAATGGTTTGTTGAACTTGAATTAAATTTTGGGCTAATTTCATACGATTATCTATTTCCAAAGTGGCTAATTTAGATTTTGCTTCCAGTGCTTTCGCATCCATTACACTTTGTGTACTGCCTTCAAATAACGATTTAACCGTTTCTACCATTCGATTTAGAAACGTGTAAAGTAAATCTGCTGAAAAACCACCCAAAATAGCAAGTAATGGTCTGATAACACCTTTCGATAACATACTATCGCCTTGAAGTGAGTCTTGTGAAATCAAGATGGCAAGTAGCAAGCCGGCAATAATGCCAAGTAAAAACCGAATCCAATAAGAAGCCTGATAATCCGAATCATAATTTCCTTTCGAAATGTACTCGTTGACTTTATATAACGCCGCAAACGATGCACCTAATCCTGCTGCGCCAATGTAAAAAATTAAACGCGCCACTTGTTCTATGCCATCTGCGGCTAAAACATCTTTTGTTAAATTATCGCCACTTATATATGGGCTAGACATCAAGGCAATGAAGATCAATAAACAAGTAATTGCCATTAACATAAGCTCACGAACTAAAGGAACGGCTCCTAAAAATTTAAATCCCCCTTTTATTTCTTTTTCCATCGTGAGTAACAAAACCGCTTGTGGTGTTGCGGGTTCAATAATTTGTGTTAATGCATTATGCGCCTCGACTAATGGACTAATATCAACTTCTTTTTGTTCCTGATTATTTTCAAAAGCCTCTATGCTTTGAATAGCACTTGCTGGAATGGATTTTCCTTTTGCTAAGGCAAATTTTGCCATCGCGCTACATTCCATATAAATTTGATTGCGTAAATTTAGATGGATGTGAGCGTCAGATGATTTGCTTACGAGTGGGGAAGAATCGGGTTGTGTTGCAACAAAATCTTCTTGTGACGAAAGATTTTGTTGTTCAGAAGTCGATTGTTGTGAAGGGGTAACGTCTACTTGTTTCATAAAACTTATCCTACAATGGCATTGCGTTCAGAAGTGCATCATTGTAAACCAGAGCCATTATTTCTAAGTTAATTTTAAATAATTATTTTCCCCGTTTCATCAAATTGATAACGTTTTTCCAGCCAGCTTTTTCCTATTAAAATCAAAATACTATCGTAATAATGGTTGGATTTTTCCGATATCTCTCGCGTTTTTAATTTTTCTAAAAATTCATTTGCTAGCGTCGGATTATTTGCACTGATTAAGAATGGTAAGACCGCCGCCATAAAACCTAATGGTTTATAACCAACTTGCGTATTGGTTTTGATATTGTATTGTTCAGCGATAAAACCGTCGGTTTGAATAATTTTTAGCATGGGCGAAAAAGACATCATTAAATCGGCCTTATAAGTTTCCGCGTTACTTAACATGCCCAGCCACAAATACACACGAATCGCATTATAACCGCCTATTTTTTCGTCTTTTATATCAGGTGCAACTTGATTATTATCAGTAAGCGTTGCCCAATCTGGACTAAAACCTTGCTGCATGGACTGTTTTAAAAATTTAACAGTGTTTTGCGTAATTTCTTGCCATGGCGAATGCGGATATAACACAGCAAAACGTCTAAAAATTTGTATCGGTAAATAACTCGGGTTCAATCGCCATGTATGCTCATTAACTTGAAATCCTTTTTTACCGGGCAAAATCATCCAACCGTAATTGGAAATATTTATGGCTTCCTCGTTTAGAATTCGTTGCGCTAAAAAATAACTTATCGATTGATAACGATATTCGCCCCACAGTCTTCCTGCTTCAGCCAACGCATAAGCCATCCATAAATCGGCATCCGATGCAGAATTTTCGTCCAAAATGCCATATTGATTATCATCGTGCGTCATGCCCCATTGCCACGCCGGCAATTGCGCTGTTAAATCACCATGCGCTAAATTCGTTTCTGTCCAATTTAACACACGCTCAAACGTTTCTTTGTCATTAGCAATTAACGCACACAATAACGCATACGATTGACCTTCTGAGGTGGTAATCAACTGCTCTGAGCTGCCATCGATAACGCGACCTTCGGGCGAAATATACACGCGTTTAAATTGTTCCCAATCCGTCCATGGTTCACGCGCATGAAGACAAAATGAAACCAGTATTAACGCAATCGTCAGCAAAATTTTCATCATTCGTAATCTCGATGTAAACGTAAATACGCAATATATTTAAGTAACCGCCATAACACCACAATTATCAGCACAATCATGACAACGGTTAAAAAGCCGAGTAGGACAGGATTGTCTGATAATTCAAACGAAATCAATTTAATAATAGATAATTGCCCAACGTAGTACGTTTCACCTACTTGAATATTTGTCACTTCATCGCCGCGAAACAGTGCCACCGAGCCGAAAATTTTATGCCCTTTTTTCATCAAAGCAGTGGTGATTTTATTAAAAGCGACAGATTCTGAAGCCACAACAGCAACCACACTTCTATTTTTTTGCCACGGCGATTCAAAGCCAATCAAAGCACCGATTTCGCCTTGATTATTAAATGCCACTTGTTTAGACATGATACGATCAACGTTGAGTTGCTGTGGCTGAAAGTCGCCAGTAAATTCAGTGTCACCACGGATTGGTAGCGTTATCGTTTTTTTAATTTCTGTCACCATGATTTGAAATAAATCTTTCATGTTTGTGCGTTGCATAATGTCTTTAGACAAATGCCCTATGACTAATAAATCTTTATTTTCAATCCCCTCAAACGGTGCAGCATTTGCCATTGTAAATTTTGTTGCGGTCAGTCCAGTCGATGAACCAAATAATCCCATCAAGTTTAAATAGGTTTCAATTTCGCGAGGCGACGCATTTTTACTCATGATGATTGCGGTATCTGCTAAATCGGCTAATCGTGTAAAAGGAAAACCGATATTGCTAAAGGCTTTTAAATCTGGCATGGCAAGATAATGTGGGAAGCCGCTTAAATCGAGCGTTGAATCGGCATCGATTTCACCATACATGTAATTGGGTGTAATTTCCCTACAATCTGCGCCATTGGGTTTGGTAAATTCATATTCAAATTGAATCCGATTTTTTGCACCCAAACGAAAAGCGGGTAAAAGCACTTCATTTGTATCACCAAAAACTAACTCATCCACAAGTGGAACACGGATTCGATCATCTTCAGAACCTTGACTAATGCCGGTTTTATTTAAAGTAAAACCTTTAACAAATAAATCATTTATTTTTACGGAAAGTTGCGAATCATCTTCTTTATTCGGTGGTGAATAGCGATACTTAAGATTTAGGGGAATGCCTCGACTGCGCCACGTAAATAAATCGGGGGAAATATTAAAATTCACCACAATTGGACGCGGTGTGCGACCTTTTGCTTGTAGTTCTGTAGGTAATTGAATCAGC
>DALYHZ010000028.1:0-5618 GCA_031970635.1 Methylococcaceae bacterium
ACTGAATTGATGGGCGGATTTGCGATTCCTGATTTTTTGAAAGAATATCGCAAAGGTAAAAAATATTTGTTAATCGGTCTGCCACTTTGTAGAGATTCTGAGCGGATGGTAATGAGCGATATTGTTTATGGCGCAAATGAATTAAAAGGTTGGTTTTTACGCAAAAATCCCACAGATAAAGAAAAACGTTATTCTGCCAAAATGGGTTTTGAATTGATTGAAGCAGATTGTCAGGATTTTTTAGATTTTGTGAAAGCAAACTAGCATTACTTATCACAATGTAACAAAAGCCCGAATTTGTTTGTTCAAATTCGGGCTTTTGTTTCTGATAATGTTACCAACACTTTTATGCGTTATAATGCCGCCAATTCCACTTTTAAAAGTTTATAAGCAAAACGCATGAGTTCACCTTCTTCTTCTCCGATTGATTTTGACGCGATCAAACAATTAACCCTCAATGAAGCAAAAGCGGTTGATATCTTAATCATTGACGAACTACGTTCCGATGTGATTTTAATTAACGAAATTGCACGTTATATTGTTGGCAATGGCGGTAAACGTTTACGCCCGATGTTATTACTGCTTGCCGCAAAAGCCTTAGGTGAAGTTAGTCACAATCATTTAATTCTTGCCGCTGTTATCGAATTTATTCACACCGCAACGCTTTTACATGACGATGTTGTAGATGAATCGGATTTACGTCGCGGTAAAGAATCTGCCAATGCGGTTTGGGGTAATGCCGCCAGTGTTTTAGTTGGCGATTATTTATATTCCAGTGCATTTGAAATGATGGTTCGAACCAACAACATGCGTGTGATGGAGTTATTATCAAAAACCACTACTGCAATCGCTGAAGGTGAAGTATTACAACTGCTTAACTGCAATAATCCTGAAACAACTGAAGCAAAATATTTAGAAGTGATTGCGCGTAAAACCGCCATTTTATTTAGTGCCGCAACACAACTTGCCGCTATTATTTCAAATGCCAGCGCAGACATCGAAACAGCTTTAGCGCAATATGGGCAACATTTAGGAATTGCTTTTCAATTGATTGACGACGCACTTGACTACAAAGCCAGCGCAGAAGAATTAGGAAAAAATTTAGGTGATGATTTAGCTGAAGGTAAACCCACTTTACCATTGATTTATGCGATTCAAAACGGAACGCCTGAAGAAGCGTCGATTATTATTGACGCAATCAAAACCGGAAATCGAGACGTTTTCAATACTGTGTATGCCGTTGTTCAACGCACTCAAGCCATTACTTACACTGAGCAACGTGCTGATGAAGAAGCACAAAAAGCCATTGATGCACTTGCTGTCCTACCCGAATCAGATTACAAAAATGCACTGATTTTATTGGCAAAATTTGCCGTTCAGCGGAATTATTAACAGTTTTGACGATTTATCAAATGTAAAATTCGTCATAATTTTATGAAATATCCCGCGCCACTTCGTAATCTTATCTTTCGACTTTTATGCTTATTTGCATTATTACTGATAACAATTTTAGAAGTAGGACCTGTGCCAATTTCAGGTTTGGGTTTAATGTGGGTGGTGTTATTTCGACCACGATGGTTTTACAATTTAGTGCAAAAAATTTATCACAAATGACGATTCTCAAAAGTCAAAACGTAATTACAAAACAATTGAATGGAGCGATGTATGTCGTGGAATGAACCAGGTGGCGGCGGTAAAAAAGACCCATGGAGTGGTCGAGGTGATGATAAAGACACGCCTGAATTAGATGAAGCAATCCGCGCCCTACAAAACAAATTAGAACAAATCTTTGGTGGCAATACCAATGGTGAAAATCCAAATGAGGAGAATTTTTCAGGAAATTCGCTCAAAGGATTGGGTTTATTAGCCGCAGGTGCCGCTGTTGTTTGGGGCTTAAGTGGCTTTTATATCGTCGATGAGGGAAATCACGGCGTTGAAACCCGTTTTGGCAAATACATTGACACAACGCAAGCCGGTTTGAATTGGCATATTCCTGCGCCTATTGAACAAGTCACATTAGTCAATGTTAAGCAACAGCGTTTTATCGAAGTGGGTTATCGTAGCAATGGTAGCGGCGATCAATCGATGGGCGGTTCTGTTCCTAAAGAAGCGTTAATGCTTACCAAAGACGAAAATTACGTCGATGTGCGTTTGGCCGTGCAGTATCAGGTGAAAGACGCAAAAGCCTTTGTATTTAATGTGGCAAATCCCGCCGCAACGTTAAAACACGTTACCGAAAGCGCACAACGCGGTGTTATCGGTGGCAGTACCATGGATTTTGTTTTAACTGAAGGACGTGGTGAAATCGTCGCCCAAATTAAAAAAGAAATTCAAGAAGTGATGGATAGTTACAATTCGGGCATTCAAGTCACAAGCGTGAATTTACAAGACGCGCAGCCACCTGAACAAGTACAAAATGCCTTTGCGGATGCCATTAAAGCACGTGAAGACGAACAACGTTTAATCAACGAAGCGCAAGCCTACGCTAATGATGTGATTCCAAAAGCGCGTGGTGCGGCGGCGCGTAAAATTCAAGAAGCAGAAGGTTATAAAGAACAAGTTTTAGCGCAGGCACAAGGTGAAACAAGTCGTTTTTCACAATTACTCGCCGAATATAGCAAAGCACCGGATGTTACACGCAAACGTTTGTATATCGATGCAATGGAATCTGTTTTAAGCAATACAAATAATGTAATTGTTGATGTTAAAAATGGTAGCAATGTGATGTATTTACCGCTTGATAAATTAGACAAGTCGGCACAAACACCCAGTGTTGCCCCCACTTCACCAACACCACCTGCGCCGCCAGTTTACAACAATAATGTAGAGATTCCGCAGTCGCCAGTTTTCCAAAATGCGCCATTATCTGTACCCAGCATTGACCATACAAATGGTCGTGGTCGCCAAAACGATATGAGAGGACGTTAATTATGAACACAAATCAAATCGTACTCGGTGTCGCTAGCGTTTTTTTAATTGGCATGATGAGTGTTTTTACCGTTAGTGAAGGCGAAAAAGCCATTAAATTTCAATTGGGTGAAATCGTAAAAGATGATTACGCCGCCGGTCTGCACGTTAAATTACCGTTGATTAACAACATCAAACATTTCGATGCACGAATTCAAACCATGGATTCAAAGCCAGAACGTTTTTTAACCGCTGAAAAGAAAAACGTCATTGTCGATTCATTTGTG
The DNA here is from genome assembly GCA_031970635.1 of Methylococcaceae bacterium. Taxonomy (GTDB): domain Bacteria; phylum Pseudomonadota; class Gammaproteobacteria; order Methylococcales; family Methylomonadaceae; genus UBA10906. The sequence continues at coordinate 3,195 of DALYHZ010000028.1, forward strand.
AAATGGCGCATTGGTGATGTGAAAACATTTTATACGGTTGTCGCTGGCGATATTGACCAAGCGAATTTGCGTTTAGATCAGATTATTAAAGATTTATTTCGTGGTGAATTTGGCAAACGTAATATTAAACAATTGGTTTCAACAGATCGCAGTGAAATTCGGGAATTGTTGATTAAAAATGCAAAAGCTCCTGCTGCAGCATTAGGGATGGAAATCGTTGACGTGCAGGTGATGCGTATCGATTTACCTGAAGAAGTGAGTAGTTCGGTTTTTCGTCGCATGGAAGCTGAACGTGAACGTGTCGCTAGAGAATTTCGCTCAGAAGGGGCTGAAGCCGCTGAACGCATTCGCGCCGATGCAGATAGACAACGCGTTGTGACATTGGCGAATGCGTATCGTGATGCTGAAAAATTGCGCGGTGAGGGCGATGCGACTGCCGCTGAAATTTATGCGAAAGCCTACAATCAAGACAGCGAATTTTTCACGTTTTACCGCAGTTTAAATGCTTACAAAAAAACCTTTGCCAATTCCAGCACGCTGGTGTTAGAACCCAATTCCGATTTTTTCCAATATTTTAAAAATCGAAAATAGGTTCTAGGGACAAAAAACTTTTAGTTAAAAATAAACGCTCCGCAATTTAACGGGGCGTTTTGTTTGAATGGAAAAAAAATGCAACAAAATGCTTGGTTATTGCCAGAAGGCATCGATGAATTACTTCCTGACGAAGCGCAACGTTTAGAAGTGCTACGCAGCAAATTACTCGACACGTTTGCCAGTTGGGGGTATCAATTAGTCGTGCCACCGTTTATCGATTTTTTGGATTCGTTGCTCACCGGTTCGGGGCATGAATTAGATTTACAAACCTTTAAATTGACTGACCAAATCAGTGGCAAAATGCTCGGTGTTCGCGCAGATATGACACCGCAAGTGGCGCGAATTGACGCTCATAATTTAAAACACGAACACCCAACACGCTTATGTTATGTCGGAACCATTTTGCACACGCGCGGCGATGCGCTAGAAAAATCGCGCTCACCCATGCAAATTGGCGCAGAACTTTACGGTCACGCTGGCAAAGAAAGTGATTTAGAAGTGATTCGTTTAATGCTTGAAATGCTTGCCGTTTCGGGTGTTTTAAATGTGCATTTAGATTTAGGACACGTTGGCATTTATCGCGCGTTAGCCGAAGAGGCGAATTTAACGCCAGCGCAAGAAAGTGAATTATTTGATGTTTTGCAACGCAAAGCCTGTCCAGAATTAAACGAATTACTGGACAGTTACCATTTGACGGCGGATTTAAAAACAGCATTGTTGAAATTGCCCGAATTAAATGGCGATAAAAGTGTTTTAGAAAAAGCGCGTGTTTTATTCAAATCTGAAAATGTGCAAAAAGCATTAGATGATTTAGAAGCCATTGCCAAGCAACTCGCACTTTACTTCCCATCGTTATCGATTAGTTTTGATTTAGCCGAATTGCGTGGTTATCACTATCACACCGGTATTGTCTTTGCTGCTTTTGTGCCATCAATTGGAAAAGAAATCGCACGCGGTGGACGTTATGACAATATTGGCGCAATTTTTGGGCGTGAACGTCCGGCAACCGGTTTTAGTGCAGATTTAAAAATTTTAACGGCACTGAATAAACAAAATGCGATTGAACAACCAGAACGCGAATTGATTTTTGCGCCGTTTATTGAAGACATTGCTTTATGCGAGACGATTCGTGATTTACGCGCGCAAGGACGTGCCGTTGTGCAACAGTTACCAGGACAATTTGGCGGTGCGAAAGAATTAAATTGCACCGCTGTTTTAACGCAAGACACTCAGAAAAATTGGGTTGTCACACCTCTTATTTAAACTGATTAAACGGAAATCATTATGGCAAAAAATGTAGTTGTTATCGGCACGCAATGGGGTGACGAAGGCAAAGGTAAATTAGTCGATTTATTGACCGAACAAGCATCGTCCGTTGTTCGTTTTCAGGGTGGACACAACGCAGGTCATACGCTTGTTATTAACGGACAAAAAACCGTTTTGCATTTAATTCCGTCAGGAATTTTGCGCGAAGGCGTGAAATGTTTAATCGGCAATGGCGTGGTTTTATCACTTGAAGCGTTATTTCACGAAATTGAAGTATTAGAAAAAGCGGGCTTGAATGTTCGCAATCGATTGTTAATTAGCGAAGCATGTGCGTTGATTTTGCCCATTCACGTTGCCATCGACCAAGCACGCGAAAAAGCGCGCGGCGGTAAAGCCATTGGTACAACGGGACGAGGTATTGGTCCAGCATATGAAGATAAAGTGGGGCGACGTGGTTTACGTGCGGGCGATTTATTGAATGCGGAAACTTTCGCTGAGAAATTAAAAGAATTAGTCGAATATCACAATTTCATGCTGGTGAATTATTACCATGCAGAACCCGTC
>DALYHZ010000028.1:5668-15629 GCA_031970635.1 Methylococcaceae bacterium
AACCCATGATGACGGATGTGAGTGAATTGCTTTATGCGGCGCAAAAACGCGGTGAAAATTTATTATTTGAAGGCGCACAAGGGGCATTGCTCGATATTGACCACGGTACATTCCCTTATGTCACGTCATCAAGCACCACAGCAGGTGGCGCGGCGACAGGAAGCGGTATCGGTTTACTCAATTTCGATTATGTTTTAGGCATTACAAAAGCCTATTCAACACGCGTGGGCAATGGTCCTTTTCCGTCAGAATTACACGATGAAATTGGCGAATATTTAGGCGTGAATGGACACGAATTCGGCGCGACAACTGGACGTAAACGTCGCACAGGCTGGTTTGATGCCGTGGCGATGCGCAAATCAGCGCAACTTAATAGTTTAAGCGGTATTTGCTTAACGAAATTAGACGTTTTGGACGGTTTAGAAAAAATCGGCATTTGCACGGCTTACAATATTGGTGGAAAAATCACCGAAGTCGCACCACTTGGCGCAGATTCTTACGAACAATGTCAACCGGTTATCGAAGAAATGGCTGGCTGGTCAGAACCGACCGCAGGTGTGACGAATTACGATGATTTGCCTGAAAATGCGAAAAAATACATTCATCGTTTGGAAGAATTGGTTGGCGTGAAAATCACTGTTATTTCGACCGGTGCTGAACGCGATGAAACGATTGTTTTAGAAAATCCTTTCGTTTAATGGAGCAAAAATCATGGCAGAAACAGTAGACGATTTAACAATTACCTACGAAGAAAACGGCATCGAAACTGTTAAAGAACTTGATAAAAAAGTTTTGACCAAAGGCGCGTGGGCAACCGTTATGTTTCGTTATCAAGAATGGAGCGCGGCGAAAGGCGAATACAGCGCAGATAAATACACTATTCGCCGTTATCAAAAACGTGATGGCAATTATCAACAAAAATCGAAATTTAATATCTCAAGTGTCGATCAAGCCAAAAGTATTATTGAAATTTTACAAGAATGGACAAAAGATTAACGCTTTAATACGTTAGTTTTACCGCATCGTTGCCTAACCACAGTTTTAACTGATGTAACAATTCATCCGTTGCATTCACTCGCCACGCATCACCTAATCGCAAGGTGGCGCGTGTGCTGGATGCAAAATAATCTATCATGACAACCGTTTCACCTCCGCGAACAGGTTGTAAAATTTCGGCAAGTTTATCGAATTGAATGTGTCCCGTTTTGAACGTGAGTTGCAATGTTTTTCGTGCTTGTTCTATCGGATAAATTTTATCAACCGTCAATAACGGTACATTCAAATAATTATCCAACGCTAAATTACCTTCAACAATTAACAAACGGTCACGGTAATCGGCGGTAAAAATTGCCTGAAATTCATCATAAACTTCACGATAAGCCGTAATTTCCAAACGTGCTGTGTTATCGTCGAGAATTGCAAAACCGCGTGATTTTCCTTGTTTATTCTGGCGTGAACCGATGTCTATTGCTAATCCGGCGACTCTAACGTGATTTGAACGGCGTTCAGGGACAATTTCAGCAATTCGCGCAACTAATTTTCGCGGCGCAAGTTTGCGAAGTTCGTCTGCATATTGGTCAATGGGATGTCCCGTTAAAAATAAACCTAAAACGGCTTTTTCTTCGGCAAAACGCACTTTGGCAGACCACGGCGGCACATCGGCGGTGTAAGTTTGATTTTCAGATTCATCTTCGGTTTCATCGCTACCTCCACCTAAACCAAATAAATCACTTTGTCCCGCGAGTTTCATTTTTGCGTGATGTTCGGCAACACGCAAAGCCGTCGGTAATTCCGCTAAATGTGCGGCACGATTGGTGTCAAATTCATCGAATGCACCAGCTTTAATCAGGGCTTCTGAAACACGTTTATTGAATTTTCGTAAATCAACCCGTTTGCATAGGTCATACAAATTGGAAAAAAAGCCGTTTTTTTTGCGCTCTTCTATCATATCCAAAAGCGCGGCTTCGCCCGCACCTTTCAACGCGCCCAAACCGTAAACTAATTCACCGTTATCATTTACAGTAAATCGAAAATCCGAATGATTGATCGATGGCGGAATAATTTTGATATTTAAAGCGCGACATTCTTCGATATTGATAACAACTTTATCGGTGTTGTCCATATCGGCAGAAAGAACCGCCGCCATAAAAGCCGCTGGATAATGTGCTTTAAGCCATGCCGTTTGATAGGCAACGAGTGCGTAAGCGGCAGAATGGGATTTGTTAAAGCCATATCCTGAAAATTTATCGACTAAATCGAAAATATAATTTGCCGTGGATTCTTCAACCTGATTCGCCACCGCGCCACTAACAAATACATCGCGCTGTTTTGCCATTTCTTTGGCATCTTTTTTCCCCATCGCACGGCGTAAAATATCCGCGCCGCCTAACGTGTAGCCAGACAATTCTCGCGCAATTTGCATGACCTGTTCTTGATACAAAATAACGCCATTGGTCGGTTCAAGAATTGGTTCTAACAACGGATGCGGATATTCCGCCGGCTTACGTTTATGTTTAACGTTAACATAATCATCCACCATTCCCGATTCCAAAGGGCCAGGACGAAATAACGCCACGAGCGCGATAATATCGTTAAAACAGTCAGGTAATAATTTTCGAATTAACTCTTTCATACCGCGTGATTCCAATTGGAAAACGGCGGTTGTTAATCCTTTTTTGAGCAAATCATAAGAGGCAAAATCATCGCGGGGAATTTGACTAATATCGACTGGTGGTTTTCCTGCTTTGGCATTTTGAGCGTTAATAGTTTGCAATGCCCAATCAATGATGGTCAGTGTCCGCAAACCCAAAAAGTCGAATTTCACTAAACCAACCGATTCCACATCGCTTTTATCGTATTGTGTCACTAAATTATGACCGTCTACATCACAATATACAGGCGTGAAATCGGTCAATTTCGTCGGCGCAATCACCACACCGCCGGCGTGTTTGCCGGCATTTCGCGCTGTGCCTTCGAGCGTTAATGCCATATCAATTAACGTTTTGACATCTTCTTCGTCATTGTAGGCTTGTTGCATTTCAGGATTATTTTTTAACGCATCGCTCAACGTAATGCCGACTTCGGTGGGAATCATTTTGGCAAGTCTATCGACAAAACCATAACCCAAACCTAAAACCCGCCCCACGTCACGCACAACCGCTTTTGCCGCCATCGAACCGTAAGTAATGATTTGCGACACTTGGTCACGTCCGTAATTATCCGCGACATAATCAATTACTTCGTCACGTCTATCCATGCAGAAATCAATATCAAAATCCGGCATTGAAATTCGTTCAGGATTTAAGAAGCGTTCAAACAGTAATTCAAATTCAATCGGGTCTAAATCGGTAATTTTCAACGCATAAGCAACCAGTGAACCTGCGCCCGAACCACGCCCTGGTCCGACAGGAATGCCGTGATTTTTTGCCCATTGGATAAAGTCAGCAACAATCATGAAATAGCCTGAAAATCCCATTTGCGTAATCACGTCGAGTTCGACTTTTAAGCGGTCGTGGTAGGCGTTTTCATCTGAAACAGGGTGATGTTGCAAACGCTCAAGCAAGCCTTTTTCGGATTCGGCGATAATCAAATCGTTAATCGTCATGCCTTCTGGCGTGGGAAAGTCGGGCAAAAAGTTTTTTCCCAGCGTGAGCGTTAATGAACAACGTTTGGCAATTTCAACGGTGTTTTCTAAGGCTTCTGGAAGGTCGGCAAATAACGCTTCCATTTCCTCTGCACTACGCAAATATTGTTGGTCGGTGTAATCTTTTGGGCGGCGTGTATCGTCTAATACACGCCCCTGATTGATACAAACGCGTACTTCATGAGCGGCAAATTCCTCTTGTTTTAAAAAACGCACGTCATTGGTGGCAACAACGGGTAAATTTAAAGCAAAGGCTAATTCAACAGCGGCGGCAATATAACGTTCTTCGTCGGGTTTGCCGACACGCTGTAATTCCAAATAAAACCGATTTGGAAATAAATTTTTCCAATAACTGGCAAAACGATGGGCATCGTTTTTTTTATCGGTAACTAACGCTTTGCCGACATCGCCTTGCATTGCACCGGATAAAACGATTAAACCGTTATTATTTTGTTCAATCCATTCACGTCTGAGCATTGGCACACCGTCTTTGGATTGTCCGTGTTGATAAGCCTGCGACACTAATTCGGTCAAGGTGACATAACCGGCGTGATTGCTGGCAAGAAATGTTAAGCGAAAGGGGTTATCCGGTTCATCAGGATTGAAAATTAAAACATCCGCGCCTGCAATCGGTTTAATCCCTTGCGATGTCGCGGTTTTATACATTTTCACTAAGCCAAATAAATTGACGTGATCTGTCACCGCAACAGCAGGCATTTTCAAATCGGTCAATTTTTTAACCAGCGGTTTGATTTTAACTAAACCGTCAATTAACGAAAATTCGGTGTGAACTCTAAGATGTATAAAACGTGGTTGCATGGATGTTATAAGTTAAAGCAAAAAATTTTCACCTCAATCATAAATGAAAAAGGCAGATGAACAGTTTTTAAGCGTTGAAATTGAATTTGTTTCTTTGAGAGTGTGGGACGCGCATTTCAATTGCGTAACAGGATGCCCGCTTTAAGATTAAAGCTGTGTAATAATAACGCATCAACACTCTTTTTATCAGCGAATTTTTTATTTATGCCATCATTGCGTTACATCAAAAAAATATTAAGCGCGTCGGTTTATGACGTAGCCCTCGAAACCCCGTTAGATTTCGCCCGTGCTTTGTCTAGCCGCACCCAAAACGCCATTTTCTTAAAACGTGAAGATTTACAATCCGTGTTTTCATTCAAATTGCGTGGCGCGTATAACAAAATGGCGTTACTCAGTGAAGACGAAAAAAAGCGCGGTGTCATCGCCGCTTCAGCCGGAAACCACGCGCAAGGTGTAGCATTATCGGCACAGAAATTAGGCATCAACGCATTAATTGTGATGCCCACGACAACACCAGAAATTAAAATTCAATCTGTCAAAGCGATGGGCGCAGACATTGTTTTATTTGGTGATTCTTACAGCGAATCGTGCGAACACGCTTACGAATTAGTCAAAAAAGAAGGGCGTGTGTTTATTCATCCTTATGACGACGAAGATGTGATTGCAGGGCAGGGAACAGTGGCAATGGAAATTTTGCGTCAGCATACTGGCAAAATACACGCGATTTTTGTACCGGTTGGCGGTGGCGGCTTGATTGCGGGTGTGGCGGTTTACGCTAAATTTGTGCGTCCCGATATTAAAATTATTGGCATTGAACCGGATGATTCGGATTGTTTAAAACAAGCTTTAGATGCGGGTAATCGCGTTGTGTTAGAACAAGTCGGATTATTTGCCGATGGCGTTGCTGTTAAACAAATTGGCGCAGAACCTTTTGAATTGGCAAAAAAATATGTTGATGAAGTGATTACCGTTTCAACTGACGAGATTTGCGCGGCCATTAAAGATATTTTCGACGATACACGCTCAATTGCCGAACCCGCTGGTGCGTTAGCAACGGCTGGTTTGAAAAAATATATCGAACGTGAAAATGTGACTGGTCAAACGCTAATTGCTATCGACAGTGGCGCGAACATGAATTTTGACCGTTTGCGTTATGTGGCTGAACGCGCTCAAGTGGGTGAATATCGAGAGATTTTATTGGCTGTAACCATTTCCGAAATTGCAGGTAGTTTTTTGGAATTTTGCCGACTATTAAACGGACGAAATATTACCGAATTTAATTACCGTTATTTCGATGACAACAATGCACAAGTTTTTGCAGGCATTTCCAGCAGTGGTAACGTTAAAGACCGTGCGGCATTGATTGCAGATTTGCAAACACAAGGTTTTAATGTCGTTGATATGACGGCAAATGATTTATCTAAGGAACACATCCGATACATGGTTGGCGGTCATTCGCCATGCGAATTAAATGAAGTCATTTATAGCGTCGAATTCCCAGAACGACCTAATGCGTTGCTAAATTTTCTAACTAAATTAAACGGACGTTGGAATATCAGTTTGTTTCATTATCGCAATCACGGTGCGGCATTTGGTAAGGTATTGATGGGATTGCAAATTGAAGCCGAGCAACAAGCAGAATTTCATGCCTGTTTAAATGAATTAGGTTTTAACTACCAAAATGAAACAAATAATCCCGCCTACCAATTATTTTTAGGCGGACAAACACGTTAAAATGCGCCGATGGATTTTTTTTGCTGTGTTGATAATTTTAGTCAATACAGCCAGCTCAAATGAGTTTGCTGCTGAAATTAAACATGCTGAAACCACAATCCAGAACAATTACTATTTTTTAGCAACAGATTTGGAATATCACCTCAGTCCACAAGCCAAAGATGCGTTGCAAAATGGCGTACCGTTGTTTTGGAGTATCAAAATTAAATTACAACAGCGCAATTTTTTGTGGAATAAAACGCTGTTAAAACGGTTGTTGCGCTATCGGTTGCAATATCACGCGTTGTTAAATATGTACCGTGTGCGAAATGAAAATACGGGCGTAGTGAATAATTTTTCTACACTTTCAGCGGCATTAAACAGTATGTCAACCGTGCGTGATTTACCGTTAATGGCAACTAATGATTTGTTTTCGGATGAACATTATGTGGTAGCCATTAAAATTCTTTTTGAAGATGGCGAATTACCGCTACCGTTACAAACCCAAGTCATGGCAAATTCACAATGGCAATTATCCAGTGAATGGACGTATTGGGATTTATCAAATTAAAAAAAACCTAACCCTTTGACAGAAAAATAACGATGCTAAACGAAATTGAACAAGTCCGTAAAACGGCAGAATTGCTCCACAGTAAAACCGAAGTAGAAACCGCTTTAGATACCATGGCGCAACAAATTAACCAAATGCTTTCAGACCGAAATCCATTGGTTTTATGCGTGATGAATGGTGGATTAGTCGTCGCAGGGCAGTTGCTAACACGTCTGACCATGCCACTGACCGTTGATACGATTAACGCTAGCCGTTATCAAAATAAAACCGTTGGCAGTGAAATTGAGTGGATTGTTAAACCGCGTACCGAATTGAAAAATCGAACCGTATTACTTGTCGATGATATTTTGGATGCCGGTATCACGCTGGCGGCAATTTACGATTATTGCGTCGAACAAGGCGCGAGTTCAGTTTATACTGCTGTTTTACTCGATAAAGATTTGCCACAAACTAAACCTTTAACCGCAGATTTTGTCGGTTTAAAAGTCGCCGACCGTTATGTATTTGGTTACGGCATGGATTACAAAGGCTATTGGCGCAATGCTGATGGTATTTATGCGTGTGCAGGTTTGTAACATGGCAAATGCAAAAAATTTTGGCATGGTCATGCTCGATATTGCTGGGACAAAACTTTTTGATTACGAACGCGAAATTATCAATCACCCGAATACGGGCGCAGTGATTTTATTTGCTCGAAATTATGAAAGCCCTGAACAAATCACGACTTTAATTCAAAATATTCGCGCCGCACGAGATGGCGATATTTTAATTGCCGTTGACCAAGAAGGCGGGCGCGTACAACGTTTTCAAAATGGCTTTACGCGATTACCCCCAGCGGCGTTGTATGAAAATGAACCTGAAATTGCTGAAGTCGCCGGTTGGCTTATGGCCGCAGAATTACTGGCGGTGGGTGTAGATTTTAGTTTTGCGCCGGTTCTCGATGTTGATTGCGGCGTCAGTACGATTATTGGTAATCGCGCTTTTTCTCAAAATGCCGAAAAAGTGACGCAACTTGCTAGTGAATTTCGACACGGTATGGTTCGCGCTGGCATGGCGGCAACAGGCAAACATTTTCCGGGGCATGGCGCGGTGGCGTTGGATTCACATTTAACGTTACCAGTCGATGAACGTGATTTAGAGGCGATTCAAAGCAGCGATTTGCAACCGTTTCGACAACTGATTTTAGAAGGATTAGAAGGCATCATGCCTGCACATGTGCTTTATTCGCAGATTGACGCACAACCGGCTGGTTTTTCGGACTTTTGGATTCAAAAAATTCTGCGAGACGAACTCAGTTTTGATGGCGTGGTCTTTAGCGACGATTTAAGTATGGAAGGCGCGGCAAGCATCGGTGATTTTCCTCAACGTGCCAAACATGCGTTGCAAGCGGGTTGTGACATGGTTTTAGTTTGTAATAATCCAACCGCCGCAGAGCAAGTTTTAGACGCATTGCCGATTGAAAATAACGCAGAACGTGAACGCCGTTTACAAAAAATGCGCGGAAAATTTACGCAAAACCGTGAGCAATTATTCGCAACCAAACAATGGCAACAAACCGCTTGGTTAGTGCGCGATTTTACGCAACGATATAGTTAAAAAATGCGTTTTTTAAAAATAAAACTCCCTGCTGGTTTATCCATTACCATTTTATGCGGCTTGATTTTATTGTCGTTGCAATTGATGAGCAGTGCCACGCAAGAATCGTCCAAATTGAGCGGCATGTATTCGTGGCTGTTACTGGTCAACGGTGTTGGCACTGTCGCATTATTAGGATTGGTTGGCGCAAATTTATATTCGCTTACCCGCCAACTCAAACGCCGCGAAGCCGGTTCACGTCTCACGATTCGTATGGTGTCACTGTTTGTTTTGCTCTCGCTCGCACCGGCGGGAATTGTGTTTTATTTTTCGATGCAGTTTTTACATCAAGGTATCGACAGTTGGTTTAATGTCGAAATGGACAGAGCAATGGAAGACGCGCTCGAACTTAGTCAAGCCTCACTCGACCAACGCATTCGCTGGAATAAAGCGCAAACACAACAACTAGTCGAAAAACTGTCTGAATCTCCCGAATCACAACTCTCATTGGAAATGGAAAATTTCCGTGTGCTTTCCGGTGCGGCAGAAATGACGTTGTTTTCTCGGCAAGACAGAATTATTGCGTCAACGAGTGCGAATCCAAGCGACATTTTGCCCAGTTTGCCTGATGACCATACTTGGTTGCAATTACGGCAAAATGGCGAATACGCCGCCCTCACGCCGGTGCGAGACGATGAATTGATGATTCGCGTCATTTTGCCGGTGAAATCAAAAGACCCGCGTTATCTGCAAGCCTTATATTCTGTGCCAGTTCGTATCGCTGATTTGGCGGATTCGGTGGAATTTGCATTTGTGCGTTATCAAGAAATGAATTATTTGCGCGATTCGCTAAAGATGACTTTTTCGCTCGCACTGTCGCTGGTGTTATTGATAAGTTTATTGGCGGCAATTTGGATTGCATTTATCAGTATTCGCATGATTGTCGCGCCGGTGAAAGAATTGGTGAAAGGTACGCAAGCCGTCGCTTCTGGGCAATATGACCAACAATTACCTGTCATCGCGCAAGATGATTTAGGTTTTTTAGTCGAATCGTTTAACGAAATGACCCAGCGCATTGCCCGCGCCAGTCAAGAAACGCGCATCGCCAGTTTTGAAGTCGAAAATCAACGCGCTTATTTAGAAACCATTTTGGCGAATTTAACCGCTGGTGTGATGAGTTTTGACGCACATTATAAAATTCGCACTGCAAATCAAGCTGTTTACAAAATTTTCCATCTTAGTGAATCCCGATTTGTGGGAGAAACGTTATTAAACCTTTCGCAAAATTACACTGAACTTGCCGAACCACTCAAAGCAATTCAACGTTTTTTAGAACAGGCGGATGATATTTGGCAACAACGCTTAGTATTTTTGGGTTCAAATGGTAGGCAAGAATTATTATGTCGCGGCACACCGCTTTTTTCTCAAGATAGACGCAAAGTCGGGGCAGTTGTTGTTTTCGATGATGTGACAGATTTGATTCAAGCGCAAAAAAATGCCGCTTGGGGCGAAGTGGCGCGACGTTTAGCACATGAAATTAAAAATCCACTGACACCAATTCAACTTTCCGCAGAACGTTTGCAACATAAATTGTCCGACAAATTAGAAGAAGCGGATGCTGATATGCTACAGCGTTCAAC
>DALYHZ010000029.1:0-15226 GCA_031970635.1 Methylococcaceae bacterium
ATGAGGAAGAATCGCCATTTTTGACTGCCTCATTGAAAAATATGCAAGGACAAACCGATAGAATGCAGCATTTAGTCGATGATTTATTGCTACTGGCCCATTTAGAAACCAAAAATAAAAAACACGAAGTTATCAATATTCCCACATTACTTACGCAAATTTGTTACGAAACCGAAGCAACCGTCGGTGAAGGGCGAATTCAATTAGTTTTAGATTGTAATGCCCATTTAATTGGCGAAGAAAATGAGTTACGCAGTGCTTTTACCAATTTGTTAAGTAATGCGTTGAAATATTCGCCTGAAGACACATTAGTGCAACTGCATTGGTATCAAACTGACGATGGCGTGTTTTTGGATGTTATTGACCAAGGCGAAGGCATTGCTGTCACAGATATTTTACGCGTAACAGAACGCTTTTATCGTGTGGAAACAAAACGCGCTAAAAAAATAAATGGTACAGGGTTAGGATTAGCGATTGTGAAACATGTTTTAATGCGGCATGATGCACAGCTCATTATTCGCAGTGAACTTGGCAAAGGTAGTTGTTTTAAATGTGCTTTTCCACTTAAACGTTTAGGCAATAAAACAGACAATTAGCCATTTATCACGCGGGTGATTTCACAACTAATCATTATTTTTGGGAAGAATGGCAATGAAAGAAAAAATAAAACAATTTTTAAATTACTTTTTAATCGGAATTTTAGCGGTTGTTCCGATTGCTTTGATTATCAAAATTTTATTTTTCGTAAAAGATTTACTGGCGGATATGTTCCGTTTTGTTTATAGCTACGCAGATAACACGATTTACACAATCCTCTTTTTGTCATTGAGTTGCGTTGTTTTAATTTCGATTGGACACAAATTAGTCGTTGAAGGGCGTGTTTGGTTTATTACGTTAATTGATTCGACGATTGAAAAAATTCCTTTTTTAAACACCATTTATCGTGTACTCAAAAAAGTTATCAATATGTTTTCGAGCAGAGAACAACAGTTTGCCAAAGAAGTGGTTTATGTGGAATATCCTAAAGAAGGAATTTGGGTACCAGCTTATGTGACAAATCGTTTCGAAAATAAATATGTGTTGTTTATTCCAACATCACCTAATCCAACGTCTGGTTTTACTGTGATTGTGGACAAAAGCAAAGTGGTTAAATCTCAAATGAATATCGAAGAAGCGAGTAGTTTTATTGTCAGTATTGGCGTGGATTACGACAAAGTTTCAGAGATGAATCAATTGTCTTAATTCAATAGCAAAAAAGCTCAAGATTTAAGACTTGAGCTTTTTTATTAACGCCGGGACAACACAATGGTTTGTTTTTGGCGTTGAGTGCGAACAGGTAAGATTTTTTCTATCGCGCGTAAAAACGGATTTAAATCCGACGCTTCAAACGCACCACTCAAGGTTTCATTTCTTAGCGTCACATCTGAAAAAACAAAATGCACATCGTGATGACGTTCTAATTCAGCAACGACTTGGGATAACGGCGTGTGATTAAACACCAAATGTCCATCAAGCCAACTGCTGGCTTGTTCAAGATTTGCAGGTTCGATAGCGTGAAGTTGTCCGTTTTCATCCATTTTGCAACTAAAACCTGCTTTCACATTTTGACCTAGCCAAGCGTATTCAGGTTTTACTTCCACTTCACCTTTTAAAACGGAAACAACCGTGCCATCGTCGCGTTTACGAACGTTAAAACGTGTGCCTATATCACGAACTTGCAATGTGCTAGCTTGAACGGTGAAGGTTCTAAATTTTTCATGCGCGACATTAAACATCGCTTCGCCTTCTTGTAATTGAATTTCACGGCGTAACCAAGAAATATGAACGGAAAGTTGTGTTTTAGCATTGAGTTCAATGTGTGAACCGTCGGCTAATTCGATACTTTGTCGTTGTCCAATACCTGTGCTGTGAGTCACAGTTTCTGCGCTGAAATCAAACCACCAACCTGTCGCAACAGCGATTAAAAACAAACTCGCAATGCTGATTCTGCTTGAATGTCTGCTTTGATTTCGTGCTTTTGAATTTAATATCGAAGGCTTAACGCTATCCAAATTTATCCACAATTTTTCCGCTTCGGCATAAGCGGCTGTGTGCGATTCATGTTGCGATAACCACAGTTGAAATTCTGCGCGTTGTTGCGCGTTACAATCTTGGCTTTGCAAAGCAACAAACCACGTCAAGGCTTTTTCAAAAGTACGCGGGTTAAACTTCATGATTTGAAACGGTTAAAAATTGAGGCGTTGATGGCAGTGAAGCATCGCTTTAACTAAATGGCGTTGCACGGTTTTTTCGGAAATTTTAAGTTCCTGTGCGATTTCGGTATACGTTAATTCATCGATTTTTCTGAGTAAAAACACTTGCCGACACAGCTTTGGCAATGAATAAATTGCATCTAACAAACGTTCACATTGTTCACGCAAAAGCGTTAATTCTTCGGGCTGGATATTTGGGCAAACTAATTCGTCATCAAGCAATACGGATTTGCTGGTCACACGTTGTTCATAGCGCAAAAAGTCAATCGCTAACCGTTCAGCCGTTCGGTACAAATAACCAATGAGATTTTCACTATGCGGGATGGATTCTTTGCGTAATAAACGTAGATAGGTTTCTTGGCTTAAATCTTGGGCGGTATCGGGACAACGTACACGTTGCATGAGAAAACTAATGATGGCTTCACGATGATTGAGAAATAATAGCGAAATTTGATCGGGGGTAATATAAACGGCAGACACTTAGCCAGACTCCAAAGATAATCAAAAATATCGATGAAACGGCAATCGTTATGCCAATACCATAAAACCACTATAATTATTGACTTTCGGCAACAAATAGCATTTTTTTTGTAAAAAACGATAAGGGATTTAACACATGCACTAAGGCATTTAACTTAATTTTTTCAATCAAATTTTTAAAAATATTGATGTTTTTTGAAAATAAGACGATAAGTTGGAACGATAACAATCAATCAATTATATAAACCACTGGAATAATAAGGTCATGACAGTACAAATAACAAATGTCGAATACCCGCTTTCAGACATTGATTTACAAGTCACAAAAACTGATTTAAACGGCGTGATTACTTACGCTAATTCGGATTTCGAAAAGGCAAGTGGCTATTCTTCTGAGGAAATAATAGGAAAATCTCATAGCATTATTCACCATCCCGATTTGCTGATTTATGGCAAACTTTAAAAGAAGGTCGCACATGGATTGGTGTTATAAAAAATTTGCGTAAAGATGGTTGCTATTTTTGGACATTGATTAACGTAACACCCGATTATGAAAATGGAAAATTGATTGGTTACTTAGCCTCTCGCCGTAAGGCAACCCGAGCGGAAATCGATTTTTTTGAGCCTGCATATAAAACATTAAAACAAGGTACAGATAAACATTTAACAATTAAAAATTGTTTTCTATATCGTCACAATTGGCGTAATCGTCTTCTCATTTACATGCGTTTTACGATTAAACAACGTATCGTCGTCATGATTAGTCTCTTCACTATCATCATGCTTAGTATTTCAGGCATTGGTTTATTTGAAATGAATGAACTAATGAAATCACAAGTGGATATGTTTCCCGAAGATTACAGTAATATATATTTGAAATTCGATCATACTGTCAAAACTATATTACTTTTACTTGTTTTTGGCTTTTCACTATCGGTTTTATTGGGCGTGAGGTTATATAAACTTATTTCCGTTCCTTTGCGAGAAGTTTCGCACTCTATGCGACATTGCGATCATCGAGACATTAGAATCAAGGGTGGTACTGTCACAGAAATTTCAGAAATTCTTGATGCATTTAAAACGCACCAAATAAGAGATAGATTTTTTACTGCTGAAGCCAAACGAGCTGCGGACAATAATTTGCGTGTCAAAATTGGTTTAGACAGTGTTAGTACGGGCGTAATGGTCGCCGATCAAAACCGCAATATCATTTATTACAACAAAGCCGTTGAAAATTTATTGCGTCGGGCAGAATCTGATATTCGTAAAGAATTGCCCAATTTCAATGTGTCAAATTTAATGGGCGCGAATATCGATGTTTTCCATAAAAATCCTGAACATCAAAAGAAAATACTGGGCGAATTAAAACAACGTATCACTGCAAAAATAAACATTGGCGGACGTTCTTTAGTGGTCATTGCAAATCCTGTCATTGATGAACACGGTCATCATTTAGGGTCTACCGCAGAATGGCATGACCGCACAGACGAGGTTGTTATTGAAACGCAAGTTTCAGAAGTGGTCGAAAGTATTGCTCACGGAGATTTTTCAAAACGCATTGATGAAGCAGGAAAAGAGGATTTTGTTTTGCGCGTGAGTCAAGGCATCAACCAGTTAGTCAAAGCCTGCTCGGACAGTTTGAACGAAACCGTTAGTGTTTTAAATTCACTCTCTCAGGGCGATTTGACGAAAACGATTGATGGTCATTATTTGGGAACATTTGAAATTCTTAAAGACGATGTGAATAAAACGGTCAACAGTTTAAAAAATATTGTTGAGCAAATTCAGGAAGCGACCAATCAAATTAGTCAAAGTGCACAAGATATTGCGGTCGGAAATCACGATTTATCAAATCGAACTGAAAAACAGGCGATGAGTTTGGAATTAACGTCCAAAAGCATGGAAAATTTAACGCATACCGTAAAAGGTAATGCAGAAAATGCGAAAGAAGCCAATCAATTAGCCGTAAATGCCTCATCCACAGCAGAACGCGGTGTGGATGTTGTGAATAAAGTTGTTCAAACCATGGAAAACATTAACGAATCTTCTCGAAAAATTGGAGACATTATTTCGGTCATTGACGATATTGCATTCCAAACAAATATTTTGGCGTTAAATGCAGCAGTTGAAGCCGCTCGTGCTGGCGAACAAGGCAAAGGTTTTGCTGTGGTCGCAGTTGAAGTGCGTAATTTAGCGCAACGTGCAGCCACTGCCGCCGGTGAAATTAAAGAGTTAATTGGCGATTCTGTGATTAAAGTCAATGAAGGCTCTAAATTAGTAACGACAGCAGGTCAAACTATGACAGAAATAGTGAATTCCATTCATGGTGTAACGACAATTATGTCGCAAATTTCATCTGCATCTATTGAACAAAGTCAAGGAATTGAACAGGTCAACGAAGCCGTTAAACAAATGGATGAGGTCATTCAACAAAATGCTGCGTTAGTTGAAGAATCGGCATCAGCAGCGCAAACACTTGAAGCTCAAGCTAAAAATTTAGTTAACACGGTTCATTATTTTAATTCATAAAAATGATGAACCTTGGCGTGTGTTTTTAAAAGATACACACGCCAAAAAATTTATTTATCAATATTAAAATACGGTGGCATTTCATGAATATACGCCATATACATCGCATCAGCCATTGACCATAAAACATCAAGTTTGAATTTTAAAATCTCAACCATACGGTTTTGTTGTTCACGGGTTTTATACCAATCTAACGTAATTTCTAAACCATGTTCGACATCACGACGCGCTTCAGTTAAACGTTTACGAAAATACGCATAACCTTCTGGTTCAACCCACGGATAATGCGTTGGCCAATTGTCTAAACGTTGTTGATGAATTTTAGGCGCGAATAATTCCGTGAGTGACGAACTCGCTGCTTCATGCCATTCAGCTCGACGAGCAAAATTCACATACGCATCGACAGCAAACCGTACTGCTGGCAAAACATGTTTTAGCGAGGTAATTTCTTCACGAGTCAAACCTACAGCAATGCCTAATTGTATCCATGCTTCAATGCCACCAACATCACCTGGATGACCATCGTGGTCTAAGATGCGTTGTGTCCATTTCGCACGGGTTTCGCGGTCAGGGCAATTGGCTAAAATATTGGCATCTTTAATCGGGATGCACACTTGATAATAAAACCGATTCGCTACCCAACCTTGTAATTGGGCTTTGGTGAGTTTTCCTTCATTCATCAACGTGTGATATGGATGATGAATATGGTAAAGATTTTCCATACCGCGCAATTGGGCTTCAAATTCTTCGCGTGTCCAAGGTGTATTTTCTGTAGTCATATTTGTGTTCTCATTCTAAAGTTAAAAAATAACGTCTTCGTAAATATCTGCTAATGTCAAAACAGCATGGTAATCATCGCATTCAATCGTTAAGGTTTCACCCTCTTCTAATTCGGCATAAAACCACTCGCCTAATTCGTTTCGCACAAAATAATCCACCCTCTTTTGCAACGAATCCGCAAGCAAGTAATAACGTAAACTGGGTATTTTTTGATACGTTAACCATTTTTCAGTTCTGTCGGTTCGGGCTGTACTTTTTGATAACACTTCGGCGATAAGACATGGTTTTTCTGTGTAATATTCAGCATTATCGCCAGCGTCACAACTTAGAATTACGTCAGGATAATAATAAAATCGTCCTTGTTCAGCTCGAAATTTCATATCACTAGAAAAAACTTTACAACGCCCACCTTTACCGCGTGAAGCAGCACGAAGGTGAAAACTTATGTTCATTGTGATTTGATTATGGTGACGACTCGCACCCGCCATCGCATAAATTTCACCATCAACATATTCATGTTTTACATCGCTGGCTTCTTCAAACGCTAAATAGGCTTGCTCGGTTAAATATGGTTTTTTTTGTAATGCCCCCATTCAAATCTCCTACAAATCGATTTCTAAACCATCGTAAGCCACTTCAATTCCTGCCGCATCCAGCGTTTTACGTTCTGGTGAATCATTATCTAAAATGGGATTGGTATTGTTGATATGAATTAGAATTTTGCGAGCTTTTACACCATTTAACACTTCAATCATTCCATCTTTACCTGATTGCGGCAAATGCCCGATTTCACGCGCGTGTTTATGACTAATGCCTTGCACCACCATTTCGTCATCTGTCCAAAATGTCCCATCGACAAGTAAACAATCAACCTGTTGCATTGCAGCCATAACATGCGGCTCAATTTCACCTAAGCCGGGAGAATAAAACACTTTTTTACCAGTAGAAATTTGCTCAATAATCACACCGATATTGTCACCATCATGCGGGTCATGCCGATGTGGTGAATAAGGCGGTGCTTTACTTTTCAAGGCTTGCGTATAAAAACGTAAATCTTCAATGGCTGGAATTTCAAAACTGCTGCCATCAACCGGAATGGCATGATGATTGACGGAGCAATAATCTTTAAGCATGTTAAACAGTGGAAAACCGGTGGTTAAATCTTGCCTTACCATTTCCGTGCAGTAAATATCGAGTGGTTTGCCTTCACGCAACATCAATAATCCCGTGGTGTGATCGATTTGGCTATCGATAAGCATAATTGCTTTGATACCGGTATCACGAATGCCATTTTGCGGTTGAATCGCGGGAAATGCTTCTAATTGGGCGCGAATATCGGGTGAAGCGTTAAAGAGCAACCAATTTTTATTATCCGTACTAACGGCAATCGACGATTGTGTTCGCGCCGTGCCATTCATTTCACCACGACGAATGCGATGGCAATTATGGCAATTACAATTCCACTGCGGAAAACCGCCGCCTGCCCCTGATCCCAATACTCTAATTTTCATAACCAAATCTCATAAAAACAAACTCGAAAAAAAAGGGGCAATTCGCCCCTTTTCTTAGTCTTTAAACCGGTAATGATTAACGGTTGTAGATGTACATTGTAACTTCAAAACCGAAACGTAAATCGGTATAACGTGGTGTTTCCCATTTCATAATCATGACCTCCGAAAGTTTTTATAATGTGTTTTTTAGCTTGCAGAACCTAAGCTTAGGCAAGTATAAAAGCATTTATTTTTTTACGCAACACTCACCAAACGATGCAAAATCAGTCATGCCTTTCAGGATTCGTTATAATGCCATGCACATCATGATTTTTTGCAACCGGTGAGAATAAGAATAATGAAAAATAACACAGTACATAAAATTGTTATTGTTGGTGGTGGCGCGTCGGGGTTAGAGCTTGCTACACATTTAGGTCGTAAATTAGGCAAATCAGGTAAAGCAGAAATTACGCTAATCGATGCTAGTTCAACGCATATTTGGAAACCGCTTTTACACGAAGTCGCCGCAGGAACACTCGATTCGTCTGAAGAAATTGAATATTTAGCACAAGCGCATCGTAATCACTTTCGGTTTTGTTTAGGACGCATGGAAGGGTTGAATCGCCAAGCTAAAGAAATTGTTGTTAGTCCTACCTTAAATGATACTGGCGAAGAGCTAATCCCACGTCGCACGTTTGCTTATGACACATTGGTTTTTGCAATTGGTAGCGTGAGTAATACTTTCAATATCAAAGGGGTGGATGAACATTGTTTGTTTTTAGATACGACATTGCAGGCGTTTAAATTCCAAAAACACTTGGTCGAATCGTATATTAAAAACCATGCTCATAAACATTGTGACAAACCGTTGTCGATTGCCATTGTTGGTGCAGGTGCAACAGGCGTTGAACTTTCGGCAGAATTGCATGAAGTGACGAAACTGCTCGCCGTGTATGGTTTGGAAGAATCCAGCAATGTTAAGCTCACTATTATCGAAGCCGCTGACCGTTTATTGCCCGCATTGCCGACAAATTTAGCCATTGCTACAGCGCAACAACTGATTAAATTAGATATTGATTTAAAATTAGGACGGCGCGTTGTTGAAGTCAGTGATGATGCAATTTTGACGCACGACGGTGAAATCATCGAAGCGCAAATGAAAGTGTGGGCAGCAGGCATTAAAGCTCCTGATTGGTTGAAAAATTTAGATGGGTTGAATACTAATCATATTAACCAACTGATTGTCGATAGCACGTTGAAAACCAATGATGATGCTATTTTTGCGATGGGTGATTGCGCTGCATGTCCATGGCAAGGTCATGATGAAAATGTCCCACCTCGCGCTCAAGCCGCACATCAACAAGCTACCACATTAGCCAAATCGCTTATCAATCGTTTAAATGGCGGCACATTGGTCGAGTACACTTATCAAGATTACGGTTCATTAGTTTCACTGGGTAATTACACAACCGTTGGAAATTTGATGGGCAATCTTATGGGGTCTGTGAGTGTTGGCGGTTTTATTGCAAAAATTGTTTATTTGTCGCTGTACAAAATGCACCAAATCGCCATCCACGGTTATTTCAGAACGGCGATGCTCACGTTATCGAATCTGTTTAGACGCACCGCCCACGCTAAAATCAAAATGCACTAAACCTTTAACTTTTTTAATAACTATAAAAATAAAATCATGTTTGAAATTGAATACGAATTCCGCGAAGACGACCTCATCCACTTTAATGAAGTGCAATTCACCCGAAACGAAGACATTCAAAATAATATCCGTAAAAATCGTTGGATTGTGCCAGCGGTGATGTTTTTGATTGGTGGTTTTTATTATTTTTATTACGCGGATAAAAACTCGGCGGCTTATATTTTGGTATTGGCAGGACTTTGGAGTTGGTTATCGCCTAAAGTCATCATGCTCGATTTACGTCGCCAGATTCTTAACAATTACACTTACAAAGAAAAAAACGCGATGTTTGGCACTTACACGCTAACCATTGACCCAGAGCAAGCGCAGTATTTACTCGAAAAATCACCGAGCGGTAAACATAAAATGTTGTGGTCAGATTTAGTTCGGGTCGAATACAGCAAGCATTATGTCTACATTTATATCAGTTTGACGACCGCGTTAGTGATTCCACTTGAAACGGTGAAAAAAGGCGACGCGCTTGCCTTTGCAAAGCAAGCTGAAAAGATGATTGAGCGGGCGGGGTAAAAATTCAAAACGAAAGTGGACGCGAATTTTTTTGCGTTCACTTGATTCAACGGCAAATTTTCATATTCTTAATTCAATAACGGCAAAATCATGAGCAACGACGACATTTTTATAACTTCGATTCACGTTAATAAAGTGCGTAATCTTGAAAATTTCGATATTCAGTTAAGTGAAGAAAAGCGACAACATTTAATTATCACGGGAAAAAATGGAAGTGGCAAGACGAGTTTATTGTTAGAAATAAATCAATTCATGAAAGAATTATTGTCAGAATCGTTTCATGCTTCAAAAGCTTTGCTATTCAACCTTAGATTTAATAGGAATGATCAACAATTGATTCATAAACTTTACACGGATAAGACTGACCTTGGAAAATATCAAGTGTCTTGTTATTTCAATAATTTTCTTTCTGTAGGTAAAAATTACCTCTATGTTTTTTTTGAATCAAAACGTATCAACCTGCCAAAGCTACCAAATGGCATAACAAAGGTTAATTTAAAAAATGCTTCCATAGACTCAAAAATCAACGTTCATTTCATTCAATTTATTGTCAATTTAAAAGTTGAACGCTCGCTTGCCAGAGATGAAAATGAACACGAAGCGGCAAGACAAATTGATGAATGGTTTGAACGTTTTGAAAATCATCTAAAAAATCTTTTTGACGCGCCCGATTTACGTTTGGAATTTGACCGTAAAAATTATAATTTTCATATCAGAATTGGTGATAACGAGCCGTTTGCATTTAATGAATTATCGGATGGTTATTCTGCTGTAATTAGCATTGTCACAGAATTGATTTTGCGAATGGAAGCCACTGGAAACAAAGCTTACGACCAACAAGGCATTGTGTTAATTGACGAAATCGAAACGCATTTACACGTTGCGTTACAAAAAAAGATTATGCCGTTTTTGTGTGATTTCTTTCCGAATGTACAATTTATTGTCACGACACATTCACCATTTGTGTTGTCATCGATTAGCAATGCCGTGATTTGTGATTTAGAAACCAAAGAAATTATTACCGACCTTTCGGGTTATTCTTACACTGCGTTGATTGAAAGTTATTTTGATACGGATAAATACTCACAAAAAATTAAAGAAAAAATCGCGCGATTTGAAGAGCTTTCAACAAAAAAAACTTTGAATGAACAAGAAGAAGACGAACAAGACGAGTTAAAGCATTATTTTAATAATTTACCGAAATTTTACGCTGATGAATTAGAAGTCAAATTACAACAAATTCGATTACAAACAATGGCGCGTAAAGGATAAGGAAATGATTTATTTTGAAAAATCACAACTTGCGCCTGAATGTTTAGAAAAAGAAAAATTGAAAAAAAGCGGTGATTACAAATGCGGTTGTGTTTTAGAGCGTCTAAAAACGGATTTCAAAAATAAATGCTACATTTGTGAAAGCAAAGCCCCGACAGGAATTAACGTTGAGCATTTTAAATCACATCAAGGTGATGTCGATTTAAAATTTGATTGGAATAATTTATTTTGGTCATGTGGTCATTGCAATAACACAAAATTAGACAAATTTGACGACATTTTAAATTGCACAGATTTGAATGATGATATTGAAAATGCGTTGACGTATGAAATAAAAATACTTCCACATGCACTCGTAAAAATAGAAGTATTAAACAACGACTCAAGAACTGAAAAGACAAAAGAATTATTACTGGTTGTTTTCAATGGCACGACAACGCTTAAAAAAATTGAAGCAGATAATTTACGCAAAGCTCTTCTAAAAGAAATAAGAAATTTTCAGGATTATTTATTTGATATGATGATGCTTGTGATGACGATAATAAAAATCATGCGCTAAGAAAAATAAAATCACATTTAAATTCAGCCTCGGCTTTTACGGCATTCAAACGGCAAATAATCAAAGACAATTCCAAATTATTGGCAGAATTTGGTAGCTATATTCAAACTAATTAGCCTCACTAAATTTTAAAGACAGGAAAAAATGCTTAACTTCAGAAACATCACACTTCGACGTGGGACGCGCGTTTTATTTTCAAACGCTTCTTTCATCATTCACAACGGACAAAAAGTTGGTTTTACTGGCGCAAATGGCGCGGGGAAATCCAGCTTATTTGCAATGGTAAAAAACGAACTCCACGCCGACGAAGGTGATTTCAACATGCCGCCAAATTTAGCGGTCGCGCATGTTGCTCAAGAAATGCCAGCCGTTGAATGTTCTGCGCTCGATTATGTTATGGATGGCGACGTGGAATTACGCCAGTTGCAACAACAATTGGAAATCGCAGAACAAAATCACGACGGTTTAAAACAAGCCGAACTTCACGCCGCGTTAGATGTAATTGGCGGATATAGTGCAGCATCACGCGCCGCTCGATTACTTGATGGGCTAGGTTTCACTGCTGAAAAAATGCAACATCCTGTAAATTCTTTTTCAGGCGGTTGGCGAATGCGGTTGAATTTAGCGCAAGCGTTAATGTGTCGATCGGATGTATTATTGCTCGACGAACCGACCAACCATTTGGATTTAGATGCCGTTTTATGGTTGCAAGATTGGCTCGGACATTATGGGGGAACGCTGTTGTTGATTTCGCATGACCGCGATTTTCTCGACACAATCACCGACCACATTGTGCATATTGAACAAGGCAAAGCCGAAATTTACACGGGCAACTACAGCGCTTTTGAACGGATGCGTGCTGAAAAACTCGCGCAACAACAAGTCGCCTATCAAAAACAACAACGTGAAATCGCACACATTCAAAGTTTTGTGAATCGTTTTAAAGCGCAAGCCACGAAAGCACGTCAAGCGCAAAGTCGAATTAAAGCCTTAGAACGCATGGAACTGATTGCCATGGCACATGTCGATTCGCCATTTAATTTTACGTTTCCACCGCCACAAAAAATGCCAAATCCGTTGCTTACGCTCGATGACGTGACAATTGGTTATGAAAATAAAACCATTTTACCCAACGTCAGTTTATCGATTGCCGCAGGCGATAGAATTGGTTTGCTCGGTTCAAATGGCGCGGGAAAATCGAGCTTGCTTAAAACGCTGGCAGGCACATTGCCACTTTTGTCTGGCAAACGTTTAGAAGCCGATGCACTTAACATGGGTTATTTCGCGCAACATCAACTGGAACAATTACGTTTAGAAGAAAGCCCGCTTTGGCATTTGCAACAAATCGATAAACAAGCCACTGAAAAAGAATTACGAAATTTTTTAGGCGGTTTTGATTTTTGTGGCGACAAAGTGTTAGAAGCGGTGAAACCGTTTTCAGGTGGTGAAAAAGCGCGGTTGGTTTTGGCGTTAATTGTTTATAAAAATCCAAATTTATTACTACTCGACGAACCGACGAACCATTTAGATTTGGATATGTGTCACGCGCTCAGTGTAGCGTTACAAGATTTTCAAGGCGCGATGGTTGTGGTTTCACACGATAGGCATTTGTTGCGTTCTGTTACCAACACGTTATTACTGGTTGCAAATGGCAAAGTGCAACCATTTGATGGTGATTTGGACGATTACCGCGCGTGGCTTGCTGAACAAAAACGCGCTAATGAACAACAAAGTCAGCCTGAAAAAATAGAAAACGTTTCGCGCAAAGACCAACGAAAACTCGATGCAGAGCGTCGTCAAAAACAAAAACCGTTACTCGATGCGCTGAAAAAAGCCGAAGCTGCCGTTGAAAAATATCACGCCGAACAGCGCGAGTTAGAAACACAATTGGCGAATGCCGAAATTTACGCAGACAGTGAAAAAGCGCGTTTGCGAACGGTTTTAGAACGCAAAGCGCAAGTGGATAAGTTACTCGAAGAGGCTGAAATGCTTTGGTTGGAAACGCAAGAACGATTAGATACCGAAAATAATAATACAGACTTGTCATAACGAAATTGCACACGCTTTCAATAACCCCGTAAAATAGCCCACATAATGAAAAACATTTCCCCCCGCTTATCTTAATCAGCTTATGACTTTACGGAAAATTTTCACAACAAGCTGTGTTGTTTTCAGCATTGCTTGTTCCACTACGCCTGCTAAAACGCCAGTCGAATCTAAAAAAACAGATACTTTCGAGAGCTGGAATCGTAGTGTTCAGTCGTTTAACGAAGATGTAGACAAGGCTATCCTAAAACCGATGGCAAAAGGTTACATGTCAATTACTTCTGAGGCTGTCGAACGTGGCGTTACGAATTTTTTTAATAATATCGATGACATTGGCGTAACGGTTAATGACCTATTACAGTTTAAAGTAGTGCAAAGTGGTATGGATGTTAGTCGTTTTGTTGTGAATACAACAGCCGGCGGTTTAGGTGTTTTTGATGTTGCACAGATGATTGATTTACCTAAACACAATGAAGATTTTGGGCAAACGTTAGGCTTTTGGGGTGTGCCGTCAGGCGATTTTCTAATGTTGCCGTTTGCTGGACCAAGTTCGCCGCGTGATGCCGTTGGTATGTTGGGCGATGCGTTACTTAATCCTTTTAACTACACATTTTTATTTGGTGGTGGTATTGCAATTACCGCCGCAACAACCGGAGCTGGAACGCTAGATGTGACAAACACGCGCGCAAATTTAATGGGAACTGAAAAAATGGTAAATGAAGCGGCAACGGATAAATACAGTTTCATTAAAAATGCTTATGAACAACGTCGAGAATATTTAATTCATGATGGTAATGTTTCAACGGATGAAGATGTTGATTTGCTCGATGATGAAGAATCGCCTACTACCTCGAAAAATTCATCTAAATCAAATGCACCTGTTTCTATGCAACGGTATTCTGATGGTTTACCTCCCGTTATCAATAATTCACGTCATTTTTTAGAATTGAGCGCACCTAAATGAAAATCGTTGTCCGCTTAACATTTTTGATTTTATTCATGACTTTCAGCAGTCTTTTTACACCTGTTGCCTTCAGTAAAGAGGGGCATTTTATTGTCTTAAATTATCACGATGTTATTGATGAAGAAGATGTTGTTGCACCGTTTGACCGAATGGAAGTCAATAAACATTTTTTAGAAGACCAATTTATTTGGCTTAAAAAAAATGGTTATAACGTTGTCAGCGTACAAGCCGTTTTTGATGCCGCCGCAGGTAAATCGTCTTTGCCAGATAAAGCTGTCTTATTAACTTTTGATGATGGTTATTTGAGTTTTTATACAAAAGTTTTCCCTTTATTAAAAAAGTATCATTACCCTGCGACTGTGGCACTGGTTGGCACATGGATGGACGGTCACGTCACGCAAGATGATCCTGGTAAACCGTTAATGAATTGGGCGCAAGTGCGTGAAGTGGCTCAATCGGGACTGGTTGAGATTGCCTCGCATAGTTATGATTTACACAATGGAATCGTCGGTAATCCGCAAGGTAATACGCAAGCCGCTGCCGTGACACGTTTATATGATGATCCGATGCTTGTGTATGAAACGGATGTGCAATACCGTGACAGAATCCGCACCGCCATGTTTAAAAGTGCAG
>DALYHZ010000030.1:0-9850 GCA_031970635.1 Methylococcaceae bacterium
CACTAATAACCTCTAAACTAATACTTTGCCATATTGGAAAAACATATAAAATCGCACCCGTCGTCAAATAATAAAGCAATTGTATAGACTGATTTATCCATAAATATCCCACTGTAACTCGAAAAGAATAATAGCGGTGCATATCCGCACTGTTTGAAAGAGACTCTGAAACAAATTTTTCACTTCGACAACGATGAAGTTTTAATTCTCGTACACCTTCTGTTAGTGCAGTAAAATTTTTGCTGAGTAAATCATATTCATTTCTCGCGCGTTGAACGGATTGCATTGGTATATGATTAAACAAATTAAACACTGTCACACCAAACAAAATTACAACAGCTAAAACGCTTGCTAATTGCCATGATAACCAGCTCAAATATGCCATACAACCAACAATAATTGTAAAATTGATGCAGATCATAGGAAACAGTTCACTAGCACTCGCAATGGTAGCAACATCTTCCGTTAAATGATTAAACAAAGCCGTTTTACCCATTTTTTGCAAATAGGGGTAAGGGGCGTTCAATACCAGTAAACTAATACGAAGGCGTAAATCTCGCACTAATTTCGTACTGAATTTATTTAACAAATAATGAGAAAGGATACGGCTACTGAGTACCGTAAATACCAATCCGGCAAACCACCATGGGGCATAAAATTTATCGAATTGACCTACCAAACTGGTATTGATAAATGCTATTAACACTGCATTGCTTAATCCGCTAACGATACCAGTCAACAATACACTTGTAATAGTCACCCATGAGGATCGCCACAAAAATAGTAGCATAGTGTTTCCCCTATATACTTTTGAGTAATTTAACAAGTAAGCTAGTTATAAACAAAAAACCTCCTAAAATATTGAGTATAATGAACCGTTCTACAAATGGAAGACGCTTTGCACAAATGATAACCTCAGCTTTAAAGCTATGAGGTTGCACTTTTTATTAAAACTGTGTCATATGACCTATTTTTTTATGTTATTTGTCGCATTTTTTATCCATACAGGTTTCATAGTTTTCGTAACAAATTGAAAAAAATGAAAAAATAAAATGGACCAATAATTGCCTGGATTTCTGTACTCGTCATTCGTGATATACCATTTAATGTTTCATTTACAAATTCAGTCATATGGAAAGTAATTGTTTCAGATCTATTATGGTACGTTAATGAAAATATATAAAAACACACAGCGGAAAGTTGAATATGAATTTTGAGTCCATTTACCTAAGTCATAAATCAGAACTGCAAATTCATTTAGCACGAATCGTGGACTGCCCTGATATTGCAGCAGAACTCGTTCAAGAATGTTTCATGATTTTTTCCAGAGAGGCTCAAAAACAAATTGTCGAGCATCCACGCGGTTACCTATTTCGTACGGCAAGAAATCTTGCCTATGATTATATTAAACACCGTAAAGTGACAGAAAAACATTTAAACACTAATGATCCAACTCTAATTCCTAATGAAGAGACATTTTCAGCAGAATATTTAGCCATCGCAGAAGAAAAACTATCCATATTTTCAAATATTGTTGACGGATTGCCTGTGCGTGCTAGAGATGCATTCATTTTGAATCGTGTATATGGGATGACATATGCGGAAGTTGCTACTCAACTCAATATTACAGAAAGTGCTGTAGAAAAATTACTGGCTCGTGCTTTATTGCATTGCCGTAAACAATTTAAAGAACATCAAGCCGATTTAAATAATGACTGAAATTAAATTCTCTTTAGTCAGTCTTACATTCATTAAAGCTGGATATAACTTTATTTTTATATATAAATAACGGAAATAAAATGACGTGGAATGAAGAAGATAATACTGTTTATCAAGTTGTTGTAAATCAAGAGGAACAATACTCTATCTGGCCAGAATACAAGGAAATACCGAGTGGTTGGAATGCCGTCGGTCCCAAAGCACATAAGCAAGAATGCTTGGAATATATTACAAATATTTGGACAGACATGAGACCATTAAGCTTGCGTCAACATATGCAACAAACAGAAAACAATTAATGGGGATCATGGTATTAAAACAGGGATGTTTTTTCTACTTTCTTCTTTTAGTTTATCTTTATAAAAGACACCTATAGGTAATTATTGGATCACTCGCATTCGAAATTGTTACCGCACCACTTAATCCCTTCGCTAATTTTAAATCAATTAAACTCCAATTTTCCGGTAAACCTTGTCCACTGGGTATAGATATAAATCGTGAACCTTTTGATATGGTGGATGTGGTGATTACTTGAGCAACATTTAATGCAAACCGCTCTGATCCGACAGCTTTGACAAAACTTTCTTTTCTCGTCCATTGCTTATAAAAAAACTCTTTTTTTTCTTCTTGAGATAAAGATGACCAAAAACGACGTTCACAATCTGCAAAACACCTCTCAAGAATGGATTCATACGCCATATTTTCTGACCACTCTTCAATGTCTACGCCTATGTCACAATCACGACTAATTGCGATAGCTAAATAATCACCCGAATGAGATAAATTAAATTTAACACTATGTTCTGCGTTGCTCACAACAAAGGGCTTACCATGCGACTGTGTTGCAAAAACAATCTGTTCTGGTGGTAATTGCAAATAATTAGCTAAAATTTTTCGAAGTTTGGCATGACTTGCCACATAACGTCGATGCTCACATTCTTGCGTAAAACGCATCGCTTTAGTACGTTCATTATCATTTAACAGCATCCAAAAGGCATGATAATCATCCTCGCTAATAATGAGTGATTCAAACCATAAATCAAGTCTCGCATTTTTGATGACAGGCATAGAAATACCATTTAATTTTAAGTTACAAATGGACGAGGATTTAGAACTATCAATCGATTAGCCCACAAAACTAATGTTTCTTCAAAAATCAAATTATGTTGTTCAAATGACATCTCTACGTCTGACATTAACTGCTTTAATGTCTTTGTACCATTAGCTTCTAGCAAAATTTTATAGTAATTACCTGACACGTGATAACGTTGCGTTGTGTCATAATTCCACGTTAGGAAATAACCAACACCTCGTTCGTTATGATCAATGTAGTAATCTTCTCGATGGAGTACAGCCGCTTTTGGCAAACGGATAAACAGTTTCGACAATTGTGACGTTTCCCACTCTTTTTTTCTCACTAAATAATCACCGACTACTAAATAATTTAGACCTGTTGTTAAATAACAAACAACGGCATCATCAATACTGTCAACAATAGGTTCAGCATTATTATTGAACGAAGTGTTTAGTAAAATCGGAATACCTGTTTTATATCCAAACGTATCGATTAACTCCCAATAACGCGGATTATCAATTTTACTGACTGTTTGCAAACGTGCTGTACCATCAATATGTGTGATAGCAGGTAATCGTTCTTGCCATTTCGGTTTTACATTTAATACAAATGACATAAACGGAAAATCGGATTGTTTATTTGGTACTTCAAAAAATTCACACACCTTTTCTTCTAATATTGAAGGCGCAAACGGTCGATAGCTTTCACGCATTTTAATCATTTCGTTGATTCTTTCTTTATGTGATGCTATGCGAGGATCAGCAATAATGCTGCGATTTCCCAATGCTCGCGGACCAAATTCCGAACGACCTTGTACCCAACCAATTACTGCTCCATTAATAATCAAATCAGAAACTTGTTCGGAGCGTTTTGACATTTTTTCAATGATGGTAAAAGAATCCCAAGCCAACAAACTATCGACAACATCCCCATCGTTAATGAGCGTTCCCCAATATGCATGGGAAACTTTTTTAAATGGTAAATTCGGTTGCATCTGATGTGAAATATAAGCCGCTGCTCCATAGGCACAACCAGAATCACCAGCAAAGGACGGTACAAAAACTTCTTCGAACAAACCAGAATTAAGTATCTTGCCATTCATACTGCTATTTTGAGCAACACCACCACTAATAACCAAACGTGTATGTCCGGTTAGTTTTTGATAATAGCAAAGAATATGAAAAACAATGGATTCTAATGACTCTTGTAATGCAGCGGCTATATCCTTATGCACTTGGGAAAATGCTTCATTCTGTCTGCGAGGTTGTAATATTTCATATAGTTGCAAGATATGATTGCTATGAATGCAATAATCCCCATCCGGTAATAAATCATAGAACTTATTAAATTGTTCTCTATAAACAGAAGCATCACCATAAGGCGCTAACCCCATGACTTTGTATTCATCAAAATCCTTATATCCCAAAAAAGCAATGACTTTTAAATAAAAATGTCCTAAAGAGTCAGCAACGGATTTTGTATTGAGAATATTAAAATTCTTTTCTTTTACATCAATGACCATGGATGAAATATCATCACCTTCACCATCTATTGTTAATACCAAAGATTGATTAAATCCGGATAGATAATAAGAATTTGCAGCGTGAGCTAAATGATGATGAACAAAGTGAAATTTTTCTGTTGGAATTAAAACATTAAATTCTCTTTCAAAAAGAAATTGATACAGATGCCTAATATCCACAAACTGAGTTAGCATGGGTACTGACAATCGATAAGTGTTGAGAATCTGATTTAACGATTCTTCACTGGCATAAAAGGCTATCGCATCTATATCTTCGATATGTTTACCTGCATTTTTTAAACAAAATAGAATGGATTCTGACCAGATTTTATTCGTATGTTTGATTCGAATAATTCGTTCTTCTTCAATGCCGGAAATTACTTCTCCTGCCTGCATTAAAACTGCAGCTGTGTCATGCCCAATACCCGTATGGAGAAAAACGCCTTGTTGAAATACGGTTTCAATACCACCTGTCACACCTAAAACTAACATTTCTATTCCTAAATTTTTATGAGGCAAATATCGAGTTTTAATACCACACAATTCATACAGCTAACATCAATTGCCTAATCGAATTGTAATGTTGCTCGCAAGACGAATTGATCAAATCACGCTTTTTATCTGATAATTTGCAAGCCTTATTTAAACTTTTATTATGGACAAAATGGGAAAACTCAGGGGTGTACGAAACATCAATAAAATCAAATATCACCGATAAAATTCCATCTTTATCAAGGATTAACTCGTCATAATCAATAATTAAAACTTTATCCCGTCCCATTTTTTCGACAATGGAGAAAATTTGATTTATTTTTGCGTTATAACAATAACATGCCTTTTTAACGCTACTGATTGTCCACGAACCATACTTGTTAAACCTATGTTCATCTTCCTCACTCATATAAAATCGTCCACAACTCATAAAAAGACCGTCAAGACAAAATCTTTCAGAAAACCGTGTTAACGAATAAACAACAGACAATGGATTTCTTACCATCCAAACCAGTTTATTACTCGTACCTGACGTCCAATATTCAGGATAACAATCATTGACATAAGTGGTTTGAAAACAATAGCGATGCGTATTAGGTATAGAAATATGCCCGACCAATGCAAGAGCCGCGCTCAATTCTTTATCGATACCTGGTAAAGAACCTATGTCATCACTTTTCATAATTATTTCACTTAACATGGTTGTTCCTGACCTTTGACAACCACCAACCAATACAGAATCAGGAAAATTATGAAGTTCAGGCATCAATCCTTTACTTTTATTGCTTCTAATGTGTCTTGAAAATTTTCTCCAAGAATCAATATTTATCGATGACCCCATAGTAAACTCCTTAAAAATTACACTTCAAACATGATTTTCTAACATTGATTCAATTATTTTTATGCTTGGTACAGCTTGTTCCAACTGATTGAATTGTTTTTGCATTGCAATAACATTTTCCTTATAGATTGGATTTACATCTAACTCTGTGATGAGTTCAATCATTTTATTCGTATCAATGTTCTCAAAACTTCCTCGTAATCCTAGTTTGTGATAAAACACCTTAGCTGAATTTCCAAAATGATCAAATTCCAAAGGACAAACAATCATTGAAACGCCAAGCAAAATACACTCTTTAACAGAATTTGCGCCACCATGGCTAATCATGTATTTTGCCTTTTTTAACAAACTAATTTGCGGTGCATTTTTTACAAGCAACACATTATCAGGTATCACATCAAATTCATGTGGTGATACCAAAGCACCCAACGCAATAACCCATTGAATATGTGGCATTTCACAGGCCGTTTTTAATATTACGTTGTAAAAACTCACATATTCTTTTTTCTTTCTTGAAACAACCGTTCCCATGGCACAATAAATGATCGGTGCATTATTATCGATTCGATCCCATGGAAAGTCCCCTTCATAACGATCTAAGTCAATTGATGGCTCGATATAATGTCTACCTACTTGTTCTGTATTTTTAAAATCAAAAATTTTTGGCCATAAAACGAACTCTGGAATATCTATCAACGGTGCTAAAAGGTCTGTTTTGTTATTTATCCGTTCACGGGGATATTCAAAGCCTTTTGCTAACGTATTTGCTGCAAAATCAAAACTGACGCCAATACCAAACAATGATTTTAAAAAACCTTTTAGTCGTCTTAATAAAAAATATTTTTTCCATTCAAAATAAACAGTGGGAATTCCAAAAAAAGATTGACATGGAAGGCTTGATGAATAAAAAGGGGGGACTGATTTCCCCTCAGAATGTCCTAATATTGAAGAAAGATAGGCACATTTAATTCCCAATTTATTAACCAACAATGCCCAAATGATAGAATCATATTCTGTAGTCAAAATTAAAACGAAATCTGGTGAATATTTTTTAAATAAATTGGTAACTTCTTGATCTTCGCCTGTCGCCAACGCATTTATGAGGTATTTATATTTTTTATAAAAACGTCTTAACCAACCAAGATAATTCATATACGAGTAAAACCAGTTTTTGCCATCATCACAACCGTCATCAGTGAACACGCCTTCATATATTGTGACAAAATCAAAACCTTGCAATTCGACTTGGTGGCGACATTCACTCACACCAAAATAATAAATTCTCCATCCTTGGTTCCGCATAATTTTTGCCAATTTAAAACTGGAATTTATCGCTCCAACCATGGGATAAACGCAAAACACAACCGTTTTCATAAAATTATTTACTTACCCAATCATAGTGACGCATCATTCCATTTATTTTTTGAGACTCATGAAATTTGCGGACTCGTAATTTTTGTTGCCATCGTTTAAATCCAGTTACATAAAGTAATAGAGGAACAAAACCCATAAATAAAACAATTAGTTGTCCTGTAAGTCCAAATGCCTCTCCAGTATGAAAAAGATAAAGCCATTTAATAAACGTATCACCGGCAGAACTCAATGTATCATTTCGAATTTCAAAAATTTTTCCGGTATATGGATCAATCCAAATTCTATAGGAAGGATGTCGTTGATTAGGTTCATTCATAGCAGTTTTTCCAACTTCATAAACACCATCTGCGCCAGTTGGAAAAATAATGTAGCGATATTTACTTTCAGGAAAATGACTATCAGCGATGGCTAAAATATCACGCAAACTCATAGACTGCCGTGTTTGATTTTCAACTGTACTCTGATATAGCGGCCAAGCAGGTGCTATTGGAGAAAATTTTTCGATCAGACCCTGACCGTATTTTGGAAATACCAAATAAAGTCCAGAAACTATTAACAATAACAATATAATAAAACTTAACGCACCAAAACTTTTGTGCAAATCATAATTAAAACGCTCAGCACTACTTTTCCATTTTATTGAAAATACTTTTTTGAGTTGTTTTAAAGAAGCTGGCCACCATAACAATAACCCCGTAAATATCGTACACAACAATCCCAACCCCATAAAACCAACGATATTCATTCCAACAGATGCCAAACCTAATGAATAATGTAATCGTAAAATGAAATCTACCAGCGGATCTCGCCAAATATGTTTAAAATCAATCAATAAACGCTGTCCCATAATGTCTGC
The DNA here is from genome assembly GCA_031970635.1 of Methylococcaceae bacterium. Taxonomy (GTDB): domain Bacteria; phylum Pseudomonadota; class Gammaproteobacteria; order Methylococcales; family Methylomonadaceae; genus UBA10906. Next base: position 7,880 of record DALYHZ010000030.1, read on the forward strand.
CGTATAAGGATTGATGAATATTTGATGCCGCTCTAAATCTTCCGAATTTGACGAAGATATTTGTTCAAACCATAAAACAAATGCAGTGCCTTCATGTTTTGGAAAATCGAGGTTAATTGCTCTGCCATTAGATGGAACAGCTTTTAAAGCCGCTTGCATTATCACATCAATTGGCATCTGAGCATTTTGTTGTGAATAAACGGGAGGAGTCATTAGCTCTTTATTTAGCCATTCATCTAATGGCTGTTCAAATACCAGCAAACTGCCTGTAATACCAATAACAATAAAAAACATACCTGTAATTAAACCAAAATACAGATGGATATTTAGCCAAAATTTACGACGCATTCGCTGACTAATGATTTTCACTGTTCATCCTACGATATGAAATATTAATTTTCGACATTACTGAAATGGGATTATCAATCGAACGTGCCATTTTCTTAACATTTAAAATTCTAATTTTACAGATCCAAGAAAAGTACGCGGTGTGCCAACACCGACCATGTAACCCATATTCGTTCCAGCATAATAAGTTTTATCTAACAGGTTATTGGCATTAAGCTGTAAAGTGACTCTTTTTCCAGAGACCTTCATTCCATAACTGGCTAATAAATTAACAGTTGTATAGCCTGGTAATTGGAAAGTATTTTGATTACTACCTTGACTTTGACTTGAAGCAGAAATACCGCCACCCAATTTCAAGCCTCGATAATTGCCCTCAAAAAATTCATAGGTACTCCACAAACTGCCAAAGTTAGTCGGTGCATTAAAAATTCGCTTCCCCGTTAAACCAGCGCCGTCAGTTGAATCAAAGTCTTTTGTTATATTCGCAAATGCCATATAAGTATAAGCACCTATCAATCGCCACCCAGGTAATATCTCGCCAGCACTTTCAAATTCATATCCCCGACTTTCTTGTTCTACAACAGCACGACTCAAGGTTGGATTTGCAGGATCTTTTGTTGATAAGTGTTGTCTTGTTAAATCGAAATAGGCAAAAGTGGCTGACAAACGACCGCTAAAAAACTCCGTTTTTGCACCGAGTTCCCATTCTTGGGCTGTTTGAGGTGGTAACATTGCCTGTTCCGGATTACTATTAAATAAACTGTTTGAGGGGCCAAAATTTTCGCTATAGTTACCATACACAGATAACCAATTGATTGGTTTCCATAACAATCCACCTCTAGGACTAACATAATCATCATCCGTAGTGGTTACGCCGCTTGTGAGATTTCTACCTACAGTATTGTCATAACGTAGCCCAACATTGCCATACAAATTATGTGGTAGCTTGATTTGATCTTGAAGATACAAACCATACCATTCTTGATTTCTATCAGGATTTTTTACGAAATTGAAATTGGAGATAGAAGTTTGATAAACGGGATAAAATACGTTGAAATTCGCACCTACAGGATAGGCTGCACAACAAGCACTAGCCCCTTGATTTTCAATCAGGAAATAATCAAGACCTAACAATATGTTATGTTCAAAAATTCCCGTACTGAATTTACCATTTAAATTCAACGTGGTGTAATATTCTTGCTGACTAACAATCGCGTTATTAAAGCCACGACTATTACCATTTACTAAATTACCTCCAGGTGTTGCAAGGCTAAAGAATGTATATAACTGCGTTTCATCTAAAAATTCTGCATCGAACCGATGATTGATTTTCCAATCATCATTAAGCGCATGAGACCAATTTAAACCAACGTAAGACCTATCCCCCACGTTTTTATTATTTAAAGGATCGCCTGTTTGAAAACTACGAGATACCTCCGCAGGACGATTACCAATAACGGGAATACCCGAATCGTTAGTATCATCAAAATGCTGGTATTCCGTATCTAAATTGACTTGAGTATGCCTAGAAATATTCCACGTCAAACTTGGTGCTAAAAAAACGCTATCGGTTGATACAAAATTTCGAAACGAATTTGAATTTTCATAAGATAAATTAACTCT
>DALYHZ010000030.1:9860-15081 GCA_031970635.1 Methylococcaceae bacterium
CAAGTCATTGTCTGGTGTAATAGCACCTGTAGAATCAACTAAAGTGCGATAAAAATCATACGAGCCGATTTGTTGTTCAACAGAATTATAAGAAGTTGCCTGTGGTCGCTTAGTAACCAAATTGATAACGCCTCCTGGTTCATTTCGACCATATAAAACCGAACCCGGACCTTTTAATATTTCAATGTGTTCTAAATTTGCAGTTTGACGTTTGGTTGTCCCGCCTCCTAGTGCAGAAGGTAGAAGAAAGCCATCCCGATATAAATTCAAATTCTGAAAACCTCGCAGCATAAACACATCACTCATGCCACCATTCGTCCAACTTGCTTGAACCCCCGCTACATTTTTAACAGCATCTTCAACACGAATGATTTTTTGATCTTCTAAAACTTGCTTTGGTACAACTGTTACCGAATAAGATGTTTCCATAATCGGTGTATCGCTTTTTATTGCAGTTGATGCAATCGAACGGCGATAACTTTTACTATCAAGTTCAATCGTGTTTGAAACCATTTTTCCTGTCACTTTAACTGCCGCCATTGTCGTCATGGGTGATGAAGTAATATTGACTTTAGAATGATTTTCTCCTTTTTCAATCGTAATGGAATTATCTCCAATCAGACGATAATTCAACCCACTCCCTTTCAATAACTCTTGTAACGCTTGCTCAGTCGTATAATTGCCCTTTAAACCATTCGATTTCAAATTACTCGTCATTGCGGCCGCATAATTGAGATCTATATTGGCAGTTTCTGCCAATTTACTCAGTGCAGTAGACATCTCTCCTGCTGAAATATTAAAGTTATAAACTTCCCCCTCTCCAAATACCGATGAACTATTCAATGCCACACACAAATATACGACAGTTTTCAAAGTATGATGACCGCCCATAAAAGACGGTCGATGATACAGTGCGGACTTGTCGTATTGTTTCAAATGACTCATGATTAACTTCGGTACTGAAAATAATTAAATAATGGAGGAATTCACTTCTCCCCTATAAGACGGTCTCAGAATATTTTTTCCCCACATCCACTATAAAAATTTTTCAAATCGATAAATTCACTACGTAAAAAATAGTCTCGATAACATTTCAACAACACCTCATCAATCTGACCATAACCAATTTCTAACTCAACTAATTTGGCTTGTGTTATCTTGCAGCAGTAATGTACAGTTTCTTGATCACTTGCTTTTTCATTCACATCATAGTTATCGGTAAACATTGTTAATAAGGACGTTAAGGCAAATTCTGGAATATCTTTTGCCGCTGTTTGCATTGCCTCTATCCATTGCCGATTTGATACCTTGCGTAACGGAAATCCAGCGGCAACAAACCAATCAATTAAAGCATTGCTCATGGGGGGATTAGGGTGATTCAAATGAAAAATATGCGCCGAAGAATTGGGTGCAAGTGCGAGCGTAACGATTGCTCGGCTAATATAGTCAACTGGAGCCATGTCCAATGGTGTGTCCACATCTGGTGCCAAGCCCATTTGGACACAACCTTTAAGCATTCGACACATAAAATCATCGGTATTCCACACGCCATTTTGACTATCACCTGCAACGGTGGCAGGTCGATATACCGTTATTTGAAAACCTCGACTTTTTGCCAAACGCAATAATTTTTCAGCAACCCATTTGCTTTGCGCGTAACCATTTATCAATTTATCGCTCAGTAACGGCTCATCCGTTTCGGAAAAGCCTTGCGAATTAAATGATTCTCCTGCAAATACCGATAAGGTTGAAACGTAATGAATTGCTTTAGGTCGCTTGGTAGCCGCTAGTCGTAATACCTCAATGCAACTTGATACATTCGCCGCTTTCAAGGTTTGATAAGGTTGAACGAAATTAACCAATGCGCCATTATGAAAAATGGCATCAACGCAATTGCCAATTTCGCAATAACGCTCATTCGTCAAACCTAAATATTCGGAGGCTAAATCGCCGCAAACGGGAATTACCCGTCGCCAATCTACACGTTCAACTAATTCATAACGTGTCAACTGTTGTTCTAATCGATTTAATGCTTGCTCTTCATCGATTGCCCGAATTAAGCAATACACGTTAGCTTGCGTTTTGGCTAACAAATCGACCAATAAAAATGCGCCTAAAAAACCTGTCGCACCAGTTAATAATACGGCTTGCGATTCTGCAAGTTGTAATGGGTATTCTTCTAATGGCAAAACATCATCCGCCAAATGCGTTTCTAATTGTAAATCAACCAATTCGCTATCTTCTTCACCCATTAACCAACGTGCTTGTTTTGCAATACTCGGTTTTTCAAATACCAATTTGACGGGAAATTTTATTTTCTGTGCTTTTTCTATCGCAAATGCCAGTTGCGTTGCCAACAACGAGTGTCCGCCTAAATCAAAAAAATCATCTTCAACACCGATGTGTTCCATACCTAATACATCTTGCCAAATTTTGAGCAAAATCACTTCCATTTCAGTACGCGGTGCGACATGTTGCTGATTTGATTGTTTTGGCATTTCCGGAATAGGCAAGCGTTTTCTATCGACTTTTCCATTCGCGTTCAACGGTAATGCGTCAAGAATGACAAAAGTGTTAGGTATCATGTAATTAGGAAGTGTTTGTTTCAATTGAGACTTAAGCGAATCCAGTTGCAATGAACCTAATGTATTTTCCACCAAATACGCAACTAATCGTTTATCGCCTAATTGGTCTTCTTTTGCTAACACCACGACTTCTTTTACGTCTGAATGCGCTAAGATTTGCGCTTCAATTTCCCCTAATTCAATACGAAAACCTCGGATTTTGACTTGATGATCGACGCGACCTAAAAATTCAATCGTACCGTCTGTTCGATAACGAGCTAAATCTCCGGTTTTATATAAACGGTTGCCATTGTTTTGAAATGGGTCAGGGATGAAACGTTCTGCGGTCAATTCTGGTCGATGCAGATAACCACGAACAATTCCTGCACCGCCGATGTATAACTCGCCCGTTACGCCAATCGGCACAGGGTTAAAAACATTATCTAAAATATACAATTGAACATTGTGAATAGGTCGACCTATCGATAATGTTCTACTAAAACCATCTGAATTAGCCTGATAGACACTGCTCCATACAGTGCCTTCTGTTGGTCCATATTCATTATAGAGTTTGACTTGCGGCAATACGGCAAAATGTTGTTTAACGACTTCAGTCGCACAAACCTCGCCAGCAACGATAGCAGTAGTTAGACTGACTAATTTTTCCGTTGGTTTCTTTAATAACACAGCATACAAAGAGGGTAATGCAAGTAAATGTGAAACGTGCTGATGTGCTATCAAATCCGTCAATGCGGTAGGGTCTTTGCTCTCCTCATCGCTAGGCAAACACAAACAACCACCCTGCCCTAATGCCCAGAAAATACCTGCTACTGAACTGTCGAAGGCAAATGATGAAAGTAATAAATAGACCTTGATCGGATCCACATAATAAGTAAAACGCGCAACCGTTGAATGCACTGCGTTACGGTGTGTGACAGCAACACCTTTAGGTTGTCCTGTTGAACCAGATGTATAAATGATATATGCCAAATTGAGCGAATGATTACGACGCGTGAGATTGTGATTTGAATATTTCTCAATCATCGACCAATCTTGATCGATATAAATCATCTGTTGATTTTCACCTAATATTGCCGCTAGCGATTGTCGCGTAATCAATAACTTTACATTCGCGTCATTTAACATGTAACGAAGGCGTTCTTGGGGATAATTTGGATCAAGCGGCACATAAGCTCCACCAGCTTTTAATATGCCTAACAGCCCAATGATCATTTCCGATGAACGTTCTAAACAAATGCCAACCGGCATATCTGCCTCAACGCCTTGACTGATTAGGTAATGTGCTAATTGATTAGCTTTCTTGTCTAATTCCGCATAAGTCAGGCTTTGATTTTCAAATTTTAGTGCAATCGCGTTTGGTATTTGTGCAACTTGAATTTCAAATAATTGGTGAATACTACAATTTTGAGAATAATCAACGTGGGAGGCATTCCATGTGTAAAGAATTTTTTGTTTTTCTTCAACGGTCAATAACGGTAGTTCAAAAACGCGTCCATGTGGTTGTTCGACAACGGCTTGTAACAATTGTAAATAGTGTCGTATCACTTGCTCTATCGTACGGCGTTCAAACAAATCGACATTGTATTCAATCGTGCCAGTTAACTTGCCGTCATCCCAATCCTGAATATGTAACGTCAAATCAAATTTAGCTGTTTGGCTTTCATTTTCAATGACTGAAATTTCTAAATTTGGTAAATTAAATGCGAATTTTTCTTGATTTTGCAATACGAACATCACTTGAAATAATGGACTACGACTAGAATCACGTTCTGGTTGCAAAACTTCCACTAGTTTTTCAAATGGCAAATCTTGATGAGATTGTGCGGCAAGCACGACTTCTTTAATTTGGGCTAATAACGCAATAAAAGTTGGATTTCCCGACAAATCACTACGCAATACCAACGTATTCACAAAAAAACCAATCAGCCCTTCGATTTCTAAGTGGTTGCGGTTGGCAACGGGTGTACCGACGCTAATATCATGTTGATGACTGTAACGACTTAACAAAATTTTAAAAACCGCGAGCAAAAACATAAACAATGTGACATTTTGTTTAGAGCTTAATGCTCTAATTTGTTCGTTCAATACTAACGGTATTTCAAAATCAATATTTGCGCCTCGGTAGCTTGCCTCTGCTGGACGTGTGTAATCCGTTGGCAATTCCAACACATGCAATGCCCCCGTTAATTGCTTACGCCAAAAAGTTAATTGCTGCTCGAGTTCTTTTCCAGTTAACCAACGCCTTTGCCAGCAAGCAAAATCAGCATACTGAATAGGAAGTTCGGCTAATGGCGAAGGTAAATTTTTAGAGAAAGCCTCATACAAAGCCGTAAACTCTTTCACCAACACGTTTAATGACCAGCCATCTGAAATAATATGGTGCATGGTGATTACCAAGATATAGTCCTGACAATCAACTTTATTTACAAGAATGAGCAATGTCGCACGAAGCAATAAATCATTTGCCAAATTAAATGGCTTATTGATTTCATTACGACATAACATTTCCCAGTCTTGCTGATGCGTTTGCAAAGCCGTTAAATCTATTTGTTCAATTTCGATGGTTTGATCTTGACGAATCACCTGAACAGGTTCGCCATTGTGAATTTCAAATACAGTTCGTAATATCTCGTGAC
>DALYHZ010000031.1:0-8668 GCA_031970635.1 Methylococcaceae bacterium
GGGAATTAACAGTGGCGCGTCCAGTGTATTGTGTACGACCGATGATGATGTTATTAACGTTTATGTCACGCTCACAGCCCGTCATTTGAATCCAACGATTAACATTATTTCTCGCGCAAACAATGCGGATAATGTAAAAAAACTTTATCAAGCGGGCGCGAGTAACGTCATTCGACCATTTGAAATTGCTGGCATGGTCGTTGCTGAATATGTGGGACAACCTGTGGCTTTTGAAGCGATTTTAGGCATTATTCATGGCAAAAGCGACATTGTCATGGAAACATTAGAAGTCTATTTAGGTTCGTGTTTAGAATGTATTGAGATTTCTGAAATTGATTTTTTACAACGAAAACTTATTTTACTCGGTGTCGTGAGTGCAAACCCCGAACACCGTATTCATAAAAATAGTTATGAAATAAAAAACCAGCATTTTTACTTTAATCCGCCCGATCATTTTGTATTACGCTCCAATGATTTATTAGTGGTTTTAGGTCGAACAATGAGTATTGAGCATTTTCGTCAACAAATTGAAAAAAGTCGCACAACAAAAACAACATAAAATGAAAAAAACCGTTTCGCGTTACTTACTTGACCTTTGGTACAACGATTACTACACCGGTGCGGCGTTAATGCCGATTGGTTTTTTATTCTCGGATTTTGTGAAATGTCGCCGATGGCTTTATAAAATTGGTATTTGCAAAAGTGAATCGCTACCTGTTCCAGTCGTCGTAGTCGGAAATATCACCGTTGGCGGCACAGGCAAAACACCATTGTGCATTTATTTAGCTAATTTATTGCAGCAAGAAGGCTATCGTGTCGGCATTATCAGTCGTGGTTACGGAGGAGAAACACCGCCGCAAATGGTCATGGCAAACAGCAAAGCCGCTGAAGTTGGCGACGAGGCATTGTTAGTTGTAAAACAAACAAATTGTCCCATGGCAGTTGGTGCAAAGCGTGTCGAAGCGGGGAAATTATTATTAAATCATGCCGCGTGCGACGTAATTTTGACTGACGATGGCTTGCAACATTACAAACTCAAACGTGATATTGAAATTGCCGTTATTGATGGTGAACGACGTTTTGGAAATAGTATTTGTTTACCCGCAGGACCTTTGCGTGAGCCGATTGAACGTTTGAATACCGTCGATTTCGTCGTGGTGAATGGTAAACAAACCACTGATACCGCATGGCAAGAATGGGAAATGCAGTTAATTGGCAACACAGCGGTAAATGTTGTGACGAACGAAAGCAAACCATTAACCGAATTTAAAACACTCGATTGCCATGCAATTGCTGGGATTGGTAATCCTGAACGTTTTTTTGCACAACTCGAAAAAAATGGAATTATCCAACTGACCGCGCATAGTTTTCCTGACCATCATGTATTCACGGCAAAAGAAATTACATTCAAAAATAATCCGGTGCTGATGACCGAAAAAGATGCGGTGAAATGTCAGGATTTTGCCACTGAAAATCATTGGTATGTGCCTGTTACCGCGCAGTTATCCGTAGATTTTGATCAAAAATTTTTAACTTTACTCAAATCCAAACCCTTTAAGAGAGCCTTATGATAGACCCCAAATTATTAGAAATTTTAGCTTGCCCGATTTGCAAAAGTCCATTGCGTTATCAAAAAGACGCACAAGAATTGATTTGTCGCGCTGACCGTTTAGCGTTTCCGATTCGTGATTCAATTCCGGTGATGTTAGAAGACGAAGCGCGACGTTTATCTCTTGAAGAATTCGATGCCTTAGCAAAATGACTGTGCCATTTAAAGTCGTCATTCCAGCGCGATACGGTTCTACGCGATTACATGGCAAACCGTTATTGCTAATTAAGGGAAAACCGATGATTGCTCACGTTTGCGAAAGAGCGCGTGAAGCAGACGCTGAACAAATTATCGTAGCAACGGACGATACACGAATTTTTGAGGCGGTTTCGGCGTTAGGTTTTCAAGCTGTCATGACACGCGAAAATCATGAAAGCGGCACAGAACGCCTTGCCGAAGTAGCTGAAAAATTCGGTTGGTCAGACGACACCATCATTGTGAATTTACAAGGCGACGAACCGTTATTGCCAGCTAATTATATTCAACAAGTTGCGCAGGCTATGGCAAATCAAACGCAAGCCGGTATTGCAACCCTCGCGGCAAAAATTCACGAAAGCGACGAAGTTTTTAATCCCAATGCCGTGAAAGTCGTTTTAGATAAAAACGGGTACGCGCTGTATTTTAGTCGTGCGCCCATTCCTTGGCATCGCGCCACCTTTTCCACCACAAAAGAAATACCTGCTGAATTACCCTATCTTCGTCACATCGGACTTTATGCGTATACCGCCGGTTTTTTAAAAAAATATTGTGCATGGCAAAGCTCGCCCCTTGAACACATCGAAGCCTTAGAACAACTGCGAATTTTGTGGCACGGCGAAAAAATATTCGTGCAAACCGTTGATAAAACGCCGCCTGCCGGTGTGGATACCCTTGAAGATTTACACCGTATTGAAAACATAATCACAAACTTAACTCATTAAAATTATGCGTATTTTATTTGTACATCAAAATTTTCCAGGGCAATTTAAACATTTAGCCCCTGCCCTTGCCGCTGATTCGAATAACGAAGTGGTAGCGTTTACTATGCAAAAAAATATGCCGGAAAATTGGAACGGCGTGCGTTTAATTTCTTATCAAGCTACTCGTGGTACAACGCCAAATGTGCATCCGTGGGTAAGTGATTTTGAAACAAAAGTGATTCGTGGCGAAGCATGTTTTAGAGCGGCATTAGAATTACGCGAATCGGGTTTTACGCCAGATTTGATTATCGCGCATTCGGGTTGGGGTGAAAGTTTATTTTTAAAACATATTTGGCCAAACACAAAATTGGCGATTTACTGTGAATTTTACTATCACACGCATGGCGCAGATGTTAATTTTGATCCAGAATTTCTTAATGATGATCCAACCAATGATTGTCGTTTACGCTTAAAAAATACTAACAATTTGCTGCATTTTGATATTGCTGATGCGGGTATTTCACCCACTTATTGGCAAGCCAGTACATTTCCTGAACCATTTCGTAGTCACATTGCGGTAATTCACGATGGTATTGATACGGAAACGATTGCACCAAATCCAGACGTTTCCTTAACAATAAATGTCAGCGGTGGCGATACCATTAAACTGACCCGTGATGATGAAATCATTACCTTTGTGAATCGTAATTTAGAACCCTATCGCGGTTATCACACGTTCATGCGAGCATTACCTGAAATTATGCGTCGCCGTCCGAAAGCACGAATTTTAATTGTTGGTTCAGACGGTGTCAGTTACGGTGCAAAAGCCCCTGAGGGGCAAAAATGGAAAGATATTTTTCTAAGTGAGGTTATCGAACAACTCGACATGAGTCGCGTACATTTCCTCGGACATGTTGATTATTCGCTATTTATTCCTTTGTTACAATTATCGCGTATTCACGTTTATTTAACGTATCCGTTTGTGTTAAGTTGGAGCTTACTTGAAGCGATGAGCGTGGGATGTTGCATTGTTGCCAGTAACACACAACCGTTACATGAAGCAATTCGCCACAATGATACTGGCAGATTGGTCGATTTTTTTGATGTTAATGGTTTGGCTAATGAGATTTGTGAGTTACTCGATAATCCCCAAGAACGTGAACGGCTGGGTAAAAATGCGCGTGAATTTGCACAAGCCACTTATGATTTAAAAACCATTTGTTTGCCGCGCCAACTCGCGTGGGTACAAAGTTTAGTTGACTAATTTTTAAGGAGTTTACGCATGGATTATCGCTATAGTCGCCATCGCCACAATTCGCAATATGCAACGTTATGGCGCATTTTTTTGGGCTTATTTGCACTCATTGTTGTTGCGGGCGGTTGTTACTCTGCTTTGATTTATTGGATTACCTCTGAACCACCTACGACTGTTTATTTAAATATCGTCGAAGCATGGAGTCGTTTAGGAATATTCATTTTTGTTGGAAATTTAATCACACTCATCATCGCTGGTGCAATTAGTGCGGGAGTTGCCACTTATATCAACAATAAAAGCACTGCGCCATTACGTCGTTTAGAAGAATTATGTGAACAAATCAGCGATGGCGAACTTGATGCCGTCAATATCACAAATGAAAAAGGACGGTTTCGCAAATTGAGTTTAGCGTTTCGGATGATGGTTAATCGCTTGTATTTGCGTCGAAGCGAACAAGAAGATTGCATTGCCCTTATCAATCAGCGAATTCAAGAATTACGCAGCGGCATGAATTTAACTGGTAGCCAGCGAGATGTGTTGAACGAGTTAGATGCCCACATTCAACAATTAGAAAAAATCATTTAAGAAATGTGGGCGCGAATTTAACGCGCCCACAAATGCCATTTAATCCACAATAAACAAATTCGACGCGCCCGTTTCTGCTGACGAAGCGCCTAAACGGAAATGTCCAAACATTTCACGACCCATTCCCATGTGATGATTATGTGCCGTGTTCGGTGCTGGAACTCGTGCATTGAATTCTGCTTCATCCATCACGACGTTAATATCACCGGTTTGCAAATTCAACGAAATAATGTCGCCATTATGCACTTTGGCTAATGGACCGCCGACTTCACATTCTGGGCATAAATGAATTACCGATGGTACTTTTCCTGACGCGCCAGACATACGACCATCTGTAATCAGCGCGACTTTAAAGCCCTTGTCTTGCAATACGCCAAGTGGTGGCGTGAGTTTATGTAATTCAGGCATTCCATTGGCGCGAGGTCCTTGGAAACGAATTACCGCGACAAAATCTCTTTCCAATTCACCGCGTCTAAATGCGGCTAAGAAATCTTCTTGATCGTCAAAGACTACCGCAGGTGCTTCGACAATTTGGTGTTCAGGTGCAAGTGCAGACAATTTCGACACACCGCGACCTAAATTTCCTTTCATCACATGCAAACCACCACTTGGGGCGAAGGGTTTTGCAACCGTACTTAATACGTTTAAATCTAACGGTTCTTTCGGCACAGGTTCCCAAACCAATTTATTGTTGATTAAACGCGGTTCTTGACAATAACTTGCCATGCCACGTTTATTGGCGATAGCAATGGTATCTTCGTGTAATAAATTGTTTTCTAATAATTGAGAAATTAGCACACCCATACCGCCAGCAGCGTGGAAATGATTTACGTCCGCTGAACCGTTTGGATACACTTTTGCCAATAACGGAACGACTTTTGATAATCTGTCAAAATCATCCCAATTTAACGAAATGCCCGCCGCACGCGCAATGGCAATTAAGTGCATGGTATGGTTTGTTGAACCGCCCGTTGCAAGCAAACCAATCACCGCATTCACAATGGCTTTTTCATCCACGACATGCGCCACTGGACGATAATCGTCGCCTAATGAAGTAAATTTCAAAATCTGACGAGAGGCTTCTCTGGTCAATTCATCACGCAATGGTGTGTAAGGATTTACAAAAGAACTACCAGGCAAATGCAAGCCTAACATTTCCATCATCATTTGGTTCGTATTCGCTGTGCCATAAAACGTACATGTTCCAGGACTATGATACGAAGCGGCTTCAGCGGCTAATAATTCTTCACGACCAATTTCACCTAACGCATATTTTTGACGGGCTTGCGCTTTTTCTTTATTGGTAATACCGCTTGGCATCGGACCAGCCGGAACAAAAATCGCCGGTAAATGTCCAAAACTTAACGCGCCAATCAACAGCCCCGGTACGATTTTGTCACACACACCGAGAAATAATGCGCCATCAAACATGTTATGGCTTAAACCAATTGCTGTGGTCATGGCAATTAAGTCACGGCTAAACAACGACAATTCCATACCTGGTTGACCTTGTGTAATGCCATCACACATAGCCGGAACACCTGCGGCAACTTGCGCGACACCACCTGCTTCATGAATAGCGGCTTTAATTAAATCTGGCGCATCTTTATAGGGCTGATGTGCCGAAAGCATATCGTTATATGAAGTGACAATGGCGATATTGGGTTTTTTATCTGCGGTTAAATCGGCTTTTTCTTCTGGGTTACACGCGGCAAAACCATGCGCCAAATTCGCGCACCCCATCCCCACACGTTGCGGAGATTTTTTGGCGTAGGTTTCAAGATATTTTAAATACGCTGAACGACTGACATGACTGCGTTCAACAATTTCATTGGTAACACTTTGAATGATGGGATTCATACTTTTATCCTTATTATTTTTGTATTTTTTATATTTGCTCTAAATCAATCTTCCCATGTCCGACCATCACGCGCGAGCAACGCATCCGCTGCATTAGGTCCCCACGTTCCAGCGGCATAAGGTTTTGGCGAATCACTCAAATTTTTCCACGCGCGTTGAATTGAATCCACCCATGTCCATGCCGCTTCGGTTTCTTCGCGGCTGATAAACAAGGTGTTATTGCCACGCATCGCTTCGAGTAATAAGCGTTCATAACCACCTGAAACATGTTTTTTCATTTGACTTAAAAAGCTCAAATCGAGTTTATTTTTTTGCAAACGAATCGAACCGTCGATGCCTGGAATTTTGTTTAAAACTTCAATTTCCACGCCTTCTTTTGGCTGTAAATGAATAATCAATTTGTTAGGCGGTAAGTCGTAAAAACTATCTTTAAAAATATTGTGTGGCTGTTGTTTGAAATACACCACGATTTCAGTGCGTTTTGAACTCAAACGTTTGCCAGTTCGCATATAAAACGGTACACCTGCCCAACGCCAGTTATCAATATCGACACGCATTGCAACAAAGGTTTCCGTTTCACTTTCGGTATTTGCACCTTCTTCGTCCAAATAACCAGGAACTTCTTTGCCTTTCAAATAACCTTTAACATATTGTCCGCGCACAGTGCGTTTGCCCACGTTGTAATCAGCAATCGGACGCAGCGCATTTAACACTTTAATTTTTTCCGCGTGAATACTTTTCGCTTCTAAATTAACAGGCGGTTCCATGGCAATAAACGTTAAAATTTGCAGTAAATGATTTTGCAACATATCACGCAACTGCCCCGAATTGTCAAAATAGCCCCAACGCCCTTCAATTCCGACATCTTCGGCAACTGTGATTTGAACGTGATCGATAGTGCTATGACTCCAATTTGTCGTAAAAATAGAATTCGCAAAGCGTAATGCAAGCAAATTCAACACGGTTTCTTTACCTAGATAATGGTCAATACGATAAATTTGCTCTTCGTTAAACACCGCTTGCATGGTGTCGTTAATTTCTTGCGATGATTTCAAATCGTAGCCGATGGGTTTTTCAATCACAATGCGCGAATCTTTTGAAACCAATTTTGCTTTTTGCAAGCCGGTGCAAATGCTGGCAAACAAAAAAGGCGGAATGGCTAAATAATTTACCGTGGTACGATTTTTTTGATCGAGTTTTGCGCCCAATTTTTTGAATTCGGCAGGGTCGCTAATGTCGAGTTGTAAATAATCAAAACGTGCTGAAAAACGCGCTAATGCTTCTTCAACAATTGGGCAAGGTAAAAATTCTTCCAAACTTTCTCTAATAATTTTAATCAGTTCGTCACGGGTTTTAGCTAATCTATCAACAGCAAGAATGCGTGTTTGTGGTTCGAGAAAATTGGCTTTGTCTAATTGATAAAGCGACATCATCAATTTGCGACGAGATAAATCGCCCAATGCACCATAAATTACTAAGTCACAAGGTTTGTATTTTTTTTCGTTCATAATTATGTTGAATTTTATAGTGAAAAAAGAAACTGGCATCGCATCGTACATGCTATTGCGCGTTATTATCGCAGAATTTGACTGTTCTGGCAGTGCTAACGTATCAATATATATCACGATTTAAAGGAATAACGTGTAATGATTATAAAAATGACAGGCAAGCCCACTTAATAATTGATACCATTCGCCTATCAAATTAAGGTCAGATTGAAAACTTAAATATCACACATGAGCACACCATCTGTTATCTGCAAAAACAACCATCACAATAAAATAACAAAGTCCCCAAAACGTACTTTATCATCAATTACGCATGCACTTTACGGTTTGACCATATTAGGCATTTTAATTTTAACCGTCGTTTCTTCAATTCAAGTCGATAATTTTCTGCGTCAAGAATTGCGTCTTAGAATTGGCGATGTCGTCACGATGATGGCAAAAAATATAGATGGTGATTTACACAGTCAAATCCAAACGGTTGATGACGATAAAAGCGCGACCTATCTTAAACTAAAAAATACGTTGTGGGACATGCGCGAACACGGCACAGAAATCGCCAATGCCTACACCATGCGTAAGCTCGATAACGGTGAAGTCATTTTTGTAGTCGATGGTTCAGCAAAAGATTTGAATGCTACGGGCGATGTTTATCCAAGTGAGTCTATTACAGAAACGCTTGCGGAGGCATTAAAAGCTACGCCAGAAATTGCGACGGCTTATACGGAATCGGAAACGTCAGAAGATGATTGGGGCGTTTGGTTATCCGCGTTTGCGCCTATTTTTACATCTTCGGGTAAACTCGATGGCATTGTCGGCATTGATGTCTCTGCAAAAAGTATTCGAAAACAAGAAATTCAATATATTGTCATCATTGTGGTAACGTCCTTAATTGTCATAATAATGATTCTTCCTTTTGTGTTTCGCTTAATGAATTTTATTAAAGTCATGACTG
>DALYHZ010000031.1:8678-14957 GCA_031970635.1 Methylococcaceae bacterium
AACTCGAACAAAAAAATAAAGATTTTCAATGTTTACTGGATAATTCAGGACAAGGATTTCTATCTTTTGGCACAAATTTAATTATCGATAATGAATACAGTCGCGCTTGTGAAAGTATGTTAAAACAATCACCAGCCGGTCAAAACGTGGCAAACATCCTTTTTCTTGAAGATGAAACGAAAATAGATTTATTTGAAAAAATTATTTCGAGTATTCCAAATGAAACAGACGAAATTATTCGTGAAAGTTTAGTGTCGTTATTACCCACAGAAATTCAACAACACAACACAGTTCTTAACGCAGAATATAAAATTCTTGAAAATGACAAATTCATGGTCATTTTAACCGATATTACCCAAGAGCGACGTATGGCAGAAATGTTACATAAAGAACGTTTACGCCTTGAATTGATTGTTCTGGCAGTTTCGGATAGTCGAAATTTTTTCGATATTGTTGACGCATTTCGTGGTTTTTTAATGCAATTGCCTGACATCTTAAAAGAAGATGTGTCGCCACAAATATTGGCAAAAATACTTTATCTTGAAATACACACTTATAAAGGCTTATTAAATCAATTCAGTTTTCCGAATACCCCAAAAATACTTCATCACCTTGAAAGTCATTTATCAGAATTAGTGATGCTGGATAACACCCTTTCGCGCACAAAAATTGTCGAAACGATTTCATCGGATGTTTTGCATGTTTCTTTTGATAAAGACCTTGCCATTCTCACTGACGCATTGGGCGAAAATTTTCTCGCACATGGAGAGAGCATCATTTTGACTTGTGAACAGGCATTACAACTGGAAAAATTAGCTATACGTCTTTTGAGTGGTGAACCGGTCGATGTTTCCGTTTCCGATATACGAAAATTGCTCAATGAAATTAGTTTATTACGCAAAGTGTCTTTTAAAGATGTGTTGATAGGCTTTAATGGCGTTGTTCAACAAGCCGCAAGTCGTATGGGAAAAGCGGTTGCGCCAATTATAGTTAAAGGCGGCGAAAGCATTTGGATTGACCCGCAAACGTATCAGTCTTTTTTACGTTCGTTAGTGCATGTTTTTCGTAACGCTGTCGCACATGGTATTGAAAGTCCAGAGGTACGCTGGGAAACCGAAAAAGATGAGATGGGGAAAATTATTTGTCATGTTGAAAGGAGTGAAAATAAGTTGAAATTAACCATTGCTGATGATGGCGCAGGCATCAATCTTAGTACATTACGCCAACGTGTCGTTGCGGCTGGCATTTGCAGTGAAACTGAAATTGCGCAGATTTCCGATGATGAAGTCACAAAGTTTATTTTCATGGATAATATCAGCATACAACAAGGGATAACCGAATTAGCAGGACGTGGTGTGGGGTTAGCCGCAGTACAACAGGAAACAAACAATCTAGGCGGTGATGTGATAGTTAAAACAAGTGCCGGACAGGGAACGCAATTCATTTTCACCTTACCGTTACTTTCTGAAATCCTAAACGAAGAAGTCATCTAAATGTCAGGTCAAAAACTTATTGCTAAAGTGATGCGCTCTGTGTTGTTTAGAACTCACGCCTATTTTGCGAATGAATTTGGTATTAGCGTCACAGAAAATAACCAATGTGTGGGCGAAATAGAAACGATCAATTTGCTTGATATGACGGCGATTATCAACATTGGTGGTGCGATAAATTTGTTAATTGCATTTAGTTTTCAAGAATCGCTACTTAATGCTATTTATGGCGAGATGACAGATGGCTTAGGGATTCCATTTAATGAAATCGATAGGTATCGTAAAGCCGCCGCAGGTGATGTTATCAACACCGTTCTTGGACATTGCACCATAGATTTACAAAAATTAGATCAAAACGGCGTAATTATTACACCGCCACTTATTATTCGTGATGTAAAAAAAATTCGTCACTTAAAAAATGCCATGTTCTGCACTCAAAATTTAAATACACCATTAGGTTGTATGACGATTAGTGTGGTGGGACAAAAAGAATTGTTTGGTACAAATTTTAATCAGTAATGGAAAAAAAATGATGGAATCTTTGAATATTGCAGATAATTCGACGCTTGATATTTTAGTTGTCGATGATTCACCCATTATCATTCAAAAATTAAGTGTACTTTTAGAAGGTGTGGGCTATAGAGTCATTCATACGGCAACGAATGGAAAAGCGGCAATTGAAGCTTATAAATTATCTAAACCTGATGTGGTGACAATGGATATTACCATGCCAGAAATGGATGGCATTGAAGCCACGAAAGCCATTATTAGCGAATATCCTGATGCAAAAGTTATTATGGTCACGTCACACGGTCAGGAAAAAATGGTTCTCGATGCCTTAAAAGCCGGCGCAAAAGGCTATGTGCTTAAACCTTTTCAACAACAAAAAGTTTATGAAGTGATTCAAAAAGCGTGTAACCGCAAAATTGAATTGCATTTTTTTTGATAAAAAATCTGGGGCGAATTTGCCACGCCCCCGAAAATTAAAACGCATACGATGCCGCCAACATGCCTTGAAACCATACCTGATTGCCACCAGCCAAATATTCTTTTCCAGCTTCACTTGGAATAAAGGCTTCAAGTCCAAGCGAAATGTCTAGCGAATCGTTATATGCCCAATCGGTTAACAAATTGATTTCATTACCGTAATTTGCCGATGACACGCCATACGCAGATGGGTTTACAAATGTGTAATTCAAATAAATCAAATTCAGCGTCACACTTTCTTCGGGCGTTAAAACTAATCTGCCCACATGCGTGATTAAATTGGAATTATATAATATCCATTCGCCGTTGATTTCACCTTGAAACCAGGTACTCCAAGTGCCAAATCCCGGTGACATGCTGTCAAACCCCGCTTCTTGAATGGCATAACGATAACTTATTGCAGGTTGCCAAAATAAATCGTCACGTTTGTATTCAATTTGTCCAAAACCACCGGACGCATGGATTCTTGATTTATCTGCCGATTCTGAGGTGTTCGTTTTCGTGGTATTGATTTGATAAGCGTATTCGGTGCTGATAGTGAAATTTTCTAATGGCGAAAAATCAGCTCGCGCATTGTAAGTATCATTATCTAACACTTGTCGCCCTAATAGCGTCGTTGAACCGTCTTCATGTAAAAAGTGTTTATTAACCGTTTTGATATAACTCACACCAAACGTAGCCGTGTCTGAATAATGATATTCAAGATTTGCACCCTGATAACTTCTCTTTTCTGCTGGATTAAGTGGGCGCGTTTCTAAATAAAAACCTTCGAGTTTAATCTCGTTGAAATTAAAGCGACTAAGCAAGGTATTATCAAACGCGGTGCGTGGATTTATCCAACCTGTTCCTAAATTGCCGCCATTATCTGCACCGTAATACAATAAAAAACCTGAACCTAATTTGTAATTTTGCCGTCCGCCAGATAAATCAACGGTAATTTTTTCTTCTTCATCAAATAATTTTCCTGATTGCCAACCTAGAAATAAATCTTCTACGGTATTGCCGTAACGGTAATCATGGTAACGTCCTAACGTGGTGTAATCGGTTTCTTGCAAATACATCTCTACGCCCTTTTGCGTATAACCGGACGGGTCATGACCTAAGGTACTGCTATAAATGTAACTAAAGCCGCCATACAATTTGCTATCACCCGGCAAATTCAACGTGGCATCCAAATTAGGTTTTACGCTCATTTCCCAATAAACATCCGAAAGATGCGCTTTTGCAGGCGAGCCAGATTGATTATTTATTTCAGAAAAAATGGCTTGTTGCACTTCTAAACCGGCAGACAACGTGCCGTGGTCACCGTCGTAAAGCGAATATTCTGCCGATACGCCATTTGAAAAAATAATTGTGAAAACACTAGCTAAAAAGTGGCGTTTAAATAAAGTTATCATGTTCGGTAATCATAAAATTTAACGCGTCATTATCGCAAAATTCGCGCGTTGTAACATACAATGCACGTCACATTTCTTTTTTAGGTTTTCCCAGATTTCATGATAACGCCGCTAATTCTTGTTGATGGTTCTTCATTTTTATACCGTGCTTTTCACGCCATTCCACCACTAACTAATTCCAAAGGTGAGCCAACCAATGCTATTTATGGCGTGTCGAACATGTTGCGTAAACTGCTCAACGATTACGAACCAAGGTATATGGCAGTCGTTTTTGACAGTAAGGGCAAAACGTTTCGTCATGAGTTGTCCGAAAATTACAAAGCCAATCGCGCTCAAATGCCCGATGATTTAAAAAGCCAAGTCAAACCGCTACATGCGTTAATTCGCGCCATGGGTATTCCTCTTATCAGTGAAGAAGGAGTCGAAGCTGATGACGTGTTAGGCGTGTTAGCGTGTTATGCCGAGCGTGAAGGCTATGACGTGATTATTGCAACCGGTGATAAAGACATGGCGCAACTGGTCAATGAAAAAATCACGCTCGAAGACACCATGAGTAAAACAAAACTCACGCCAGCAGGTGTATTTGAAAAATTCGGTGTGCATCCAAATCAAATCGTCGATTATTTAGCCTTAGTCGGCGACAGTTCAGACAATATCGCCGGTGTCCCTAAAGTTGGCGCAAAAACCGCCGCGAAATGGCTTGCCGAATATCAAACGTTAGAAAATTTAATTGCTCATGCTGACAAAATTAAAGGAAAAGTAGGCGAAAATTTACGCGCTCATCTCACGCAATTAGAACTGGCAAAAAAACTGACCACGATTCGTCTTGATTTAGAATTGCCTTATAACATGGCGGATTTAACACGCCGTGCTGAACATGTTGAACAACTTAAAACGTTATTAACCGAATTTGAATTTTCGGCATGGTTAAAACAAATTCCCTCGCCTCTTTTTGAAAATGAATCTGGTGACGTTGCGTTAGAAAACACAGCGACTGCGCATTACGATGTCATTACCACAATGGCGCAACTGGACGCATGGCTTTTGCGTTTAGAAAAATCAGCGTTGATTGCCTTCGACACCGAAACCACCAGTTTAGATTACACTGCCGCGCAATTAGTCGGCTTATCATTTGCTGTGCAAACCGGCGAAGCGGCGTATTTACCGTTGGCGCATAATTATCCCGATGTTCCCGCGCAATTAAATCGTGAAGTGGTGTTAGAAAAATTACGTCCATTATTGGAAAGTCCAGACCATTTAAAAGTGGGGCAAAATCTTAAATACGATTATCACGTTTTAGCCAATCATGGCGTGACATTGCGCGGCATTGCTCATGATACGATGCTTGCCTCTTATGTTTTAGACAGTACGGGCAAACACAATTTAGATTTTCTCGCGCAAAAACATTTGAATTTACAAACCATTCATTACGATGAGATTGCTGGCAAAGGTGCTAAACAATTAAATTTTTCAGAAGTTTCCATTGAAATCGCCTCGCGTTATGCAGCAGAAGATGCCGATGTGTGCGTACGTTTGCATCATGCGCTGCAAGCTAAATTACAAGCCGAGCCGGATTTACTCAAACTCTACAATGAACTCGAAATGCCATTATTACCCGTTTTGGCGCGACTCGAACGTAATGGTGTATTGATTGATGATAATTTACTCGCGCATCAAAGTTTGGAACTTGCTCAAAAAATGATGTCACTCGAACAACAAGCGAATGACGAAGCCGGTCATAGTTTTAATTTAAGTTCGCCCAAACAAATTCAAACGATTTTGTATGAACAATTAAATTTGCCGATTTTAAAACGCACACCAAAAGGTCAACCTTCGACCGATGAATCCGTGTTGCAAGAACTCGCCGAAGAGTATGCATTGCCAAAATTACTGATTGAACATCGCAGTTTGAGCAAATTGAAATCGACGTACATCGATAAATTACCGCAACAAATCAATGTCAAAACCGGTCGCGTGCATACGTCTTACAATCAAGTGGTCACTGCAACGGGACGTTTATCATCGTCTGACCCGAATTTGCAAAATATTCCAATTCGTAGCGCAGAAGGTCGCAAAATTCGTCAAGCCTTTATCGCACCGGAAGGTTATAAAATTGTTGCCGCCGATTATTCACAAATTGAATTACGCATCATGGCGCATTTAGCAAATGATGACGGTTTGATTTCTGCGTTCCAAAATGACCAAGATATTCATCGCGCCACGGCAGCGGAAGTTTTCAAAGTACCTTTAGACGAAGTAAGTCATGAACTTCGCCGCAATGCTAAAGCCATTAACTTTGGTTTGATTTACGGCATGTCGGCGTTTGGACTTGCCAAACAATTGGGCATTTCACGCGGCGAAGCGCAAGATTATATCAATGCGTATTTTGCTCGTTATCCAAACGT
>DALYHZ010000032.1:0-14916 GCA_031970635.1 Methylococcaceae bacterium
GGTGTTGGTGTTGGTGTTGGTGTTGGTGTTGGTGTTGGTGTTGGTGTTGGTGTTGTGACAACTGTTAATGTTGTATCGTCACCTGTCGGTTTATCACCAGAGTTAAACACTTCTCCCGGCAATGAAACATCAACATTACCACTAACTCCACCAAAAAATTTTAACGTTGCTTTGTTACTTTCTGTCGCACTGACAGTCAAATCCGCTTCTGTTCCATCAGCCAAGCG
The DNA here is from genome assembly GCA_031970635.1 of Methylococcaceae bacterium. Lineage (GTDB taxonomy): Bacteria > Pseudomonadota > Gammaproteobacteria > Methylococcales > Methylomonadaceae > UBA10906. The sequence goes on from DALYHZ010000032.1 coordinate 228, forward strand.
AATGATGGTATTACCAGCAAAACTATCACCAGTTACTACGACATCTGAAATATACGAGGTGTGCCCATCACCATTATTTACTATTCTAATCGGAGAATAAGTTATGTTAGCCATTTTTAAAATCCTAAAAAGGTAATTATGAAATTCAATCTTACTACAAAAATCTGACAAGGTCGTGACTTGTTACGGCACAATGCTAAACATCCCACCCCTATTTGTCAAACTCGTTTGCACTAAAACCACAAAAAATTACAGTAACACATTAGATATGTGAACTATGTCACAGTTTTTAATACGATAATACTGTTTAGCGTAGTGTATCAAAATACCTAATTTTCAGTATATTGACATATCAATAACCGTGAAAAGCCTCTATTTAGACTTTTTCCAAAATCTGTTCCAAAACGAATTTACTACCAAAATACCCTAACAATAAAAGCAAAAAACCTGCCAAAATCCAGTTAACAGCTACTCGCCCACGCCAACCATAACGTTGACGACCTATCAGAATGAAACAAAAAATGATCCATGCAAATAAAGATAACACTGTTTTATGGACTAAATGCTGGGCAAATAAATCATGTAAAAATAAAAAACCTGTTCCCAACGATAACGTTAATATCAACACGCCAGCAGCAATCATTTTAAACAACAATATTTCCATTGTTTGTAGTGATGGTAATAACAAAATAAAATGTGTTGGAGGATGGCGTTTTAATTGACTATGTTGGATTGTTAGTAATACGGCTTGAAATGCCGCAATGGTTAATAAACTAAACGCTAGTACTGATGTCAAAATATGCACCGCCATTGCACTGCTATGCACCAATAACAAACGTGGCGGCGATGTAATGCTTATATCTAAACTCAAAATAATGGCTGTTATTGGAAATAAAATTAAACCTAGTTTTTCAACAGGTTTTGTTATTGCTGTCAATAATATTATCAAGACCACACCCAACATGTTAAGGGATGCCATATTGAGTACACTAAAATCGAACCCATTTTGCTGCTGGCAAATCACACCAATATATAGTGCATGTAATCCTGCTGCTAACCACGCAATTAACAATGAGGGACGTGATGTAACTTGCTTGCGTAACTGCCATATTAACCACACCGTATTAGTGCCGTAAGCGAGTATTGAACTGATTGCAATAAACTTGACCATAAAATCTATCTCTATTTTCCGTTAATGTTACGCGCCTTTTGCCTAATTTAGCGTTGTGTTACTATACCACTGAACCCCGAGGCAACAGTGTTTGTTGTCTCGTTTTTATTCGTCATGTTATTCATTTTTCGAGTCATACCATGTTTGATAATTTAACCGAACGCTTAAACGGCACACTCAAAAAACTCAAAGGTCAATCGCGTCTTACCGAAAGTAACATCAAAGACACGTTAAGAGAAGTGCGCGTTGCGTTATTAGATGCCGATGTCGCATTGCCTGTTGTGACAGACTTTTTGGAAAATTTAAAAAACGGTGCGTTAGGTCAAGAAGTTCAAAGCAGTTTAACTCCCGGTCAGTCGATGATTAAATTGGTGCAAGCCGAACTCATCAAAGTCATGGGTGAAAAAAACGAAAGTTTAAATCTTAACGCTCAACCGCCTGCCGTCATTTTAATGGCTGGTTTACAAGGCGCAGGTAAAACCACCACTGTGGCAAAATTAGGTCGCTGGCTACAAGAAAATAATAAAAAGAAAGTCGGGGTCGTCAGTGCTGACGTATACCGCCCAGCCGCGATTAAACAATTAGAAATGCTCGCCAATGAAGTGGATTTAGTTTTTTTTGATAGCGACATTACGCAAAAACCGATAGATATTGCCAACAACGCCATTGAAGCCGCAAAACGTAAATTTTTAGATGTCATCATTATTGATACCGCCGGTCGTTTGCATATTGACGACGAAATGATGGATGAAATTAAAGCGTTACACTCGGCAATTAAGCCTATCGAAACATTATTTGTTGTTGATAGTATGACTGGTCAAGATGCCGCTAATACCGCAAAAGTATTTAATGATGCCCTGCCCTTAACCGGTGTTATTTTAACTAAAGCCGATGGCGATGCGCGTGGTGGTGCGGCGTTATCGATTCGCCACATTACCGGCAAACCAATTAAATTTATTGGTATGGGTGAAAAAACGAATGCGCTAGAACCGTTCCACCCTGACCGTATGGCATCTCGCATTTTAGATATGGGCGATATGCTCAGTTTAATCGAACAAATTGAGAAAAAAGTTGATAAAGAAAAAGCCGAAAAACTCGTTCAAAAAATCAAAAAAGGTAAAGGCTTTGATTTAGAAGATTTCCGTGAACAGTTGATCGAAATGCAACGTATGGGTGGCATTGGTTCGATGATGGACAAATTGCCTGGTATGAGTGCAATGCCAACAGAAGTAAAAGAAAAAATGAACGACAAACTGCTTGCACGGCAAATTGGTATTATCAATTCTATGACAATGAAAGAGCGACAATTTCCAGATCTAATTAAAGGTAATCGTAAAAAACGCATTGCTGATGGATGTGGTCAAGAATTGAGCGACGTTAATCGTATGCTTAAACAATTTATGATGATGCAAAAAATGATGAAAAAGTTAAAAACTGGCAATATGGCAAACATGGTACGTGGTGTAAAAAGTCAAATGCGTGGCATGCGTCGCTAGTTTTTAATTCTATTTGTTGTTTTATCAGCAAAAATGCGTAGAATAATGCGATTTATTTTAGTAAATTATTTTTTAAGGATGTGAGATGGTAACTATTCGACTTTCCAGAGGTGGTTCAAAAAATCGCCCATTTTATCAAATTGTCGTAACAGACAGCCGTAATAGCCGTGATGGTCGTTACATTGAGCGTGTTGGTTTTTTCAATCCATTAGCACGTGGTAACGAAGAGCGTTTACGTTTGGATAATGAACGTGTGGCTCATTGGAAAGCAAACGGTGCACAGCCCTCTGATCGCGTTGCAAAATTGATTAAAGATTCGTTAAAAGCCGCAGCGTAATCGTTTGAGTCAAGAAAAACAATTGCACATCGGAAAAATCTCCGGCGTTTTTGGTATCAAGGGTTGGGTTAAGATTTTTTCGTTTACCGATCATCGTGAAAATGTTGTGCAGTATTCGCCATGGCTGTTGAAAAAAAATGCCGCAATAAGAACAGTGGACGTGCTTGCAGGTCAATTGCAAGGTCAATCAGTCGTTGCGCAACTTAAGGGGATCGATAACCGAAATGACGCCGAAGCATTGATCGGTTGGGATATTTATATTGATTATGCTCAATTACCTAAGTTAAAAAACGATGAATATTACTGGTCGGATTTAATCGGTTTAGAAGTTGAAAATACGGACGGCGTGGTTTTAGGTTTGGTAGAAAGTCTGCTCGAAACGGGCGCAAACGATGTCCTTGTTGTGCAAGGTGACAAACGTCAACACGCTATTCCATTTGTACGACCACAAACGGTGTTACACATTGATTTGATTGAAAGAAAAATGCGCGTTGACTGGGATGCAGATTTTTAAATGCGTTTTGATGTTATTACGTTGTTTCCAGAGATGGTGCAACACGCCGCGCAGGTGGGAGTAACAGGTAAAGCTATTGACAATGCGATTGTCACGCTTAACATTTGGAATCCGCGCGATTATACGCATGATCGTCATAAAACGGTCGATGATCGCCCTTTCGGTGGTGGTCAAGGGATGGTAATGAAATACCAGCCTTTACATGATGCGGTTTGTGAGGCAAAACAAAATGCGTTGGCAGATTGCAAAGTCGTCTATTTAAGCCCACAAGGCAAACCACTGTCGCAATCATTACTGCATGAAGCAAGCCAATTATCGCAGTTGATTTTAATTGCGGGTCGTTACGAAGGAATAGATGAACGATTTATTCAACATGATTGCGATGAAGAATGGTCACTAGGTGATTATGTGATTAGTGGTGGTGAACTTGCCGCTTTGATTGTAATTGATGGTATCACGCGCTTGCTGCCAAATGTATTGGGCAATGTCCAATCGGCTCAGGAAGATTCTCACAGTGATGGATTACTGGATTATCCACAATTTACGCGACCTGAATTGATTGATGATATGGCAGTCCCAGAAGTGTTATTAAGTGGTAATCACGCGGCAATTGAACGTTGGCGACAAAAACAAGCGTTAGGACGAACGTGGCAAAAACGCCCTGATTTATTGAAAGAAAAAACATTAAGTGCCGAGCAAGAATGTTTATTGGCACAATTTAAAGTTGAAGTGGACTAAGGTGTAGAAGAAAAATGAATATTATTGATGAATTAGAACAAGCGCAGCTTAAACAAATTCCTGATTTCAAATCAGGTGACACCGTCGTGGTACAAGTGCGCGTAAAAGAAGGTGAACGTGAACGTATTCAGGCGTTTGAAGGTGTGGTCATTGCAATTCGTAACCGTGGTTTAAATTCTGCGTTTACTGTGCGTAAAATCTCACACGGCACAGGCGTTGAACGTGTTTTCCAAACACACAGCAACATCATCAGCGAAATTATTGTGAAACGCCGTGGTGACGTACGTCGTGCTAAGTTGTATTACTTACGCGATTTGACCGGTAGAAAAGCGCGTATCAAGGAAAAATTGTCATAAGCATTTCTGACAAGTCGTGATTTAAGAAGGCAGCCTTAAGCTGCCTTTTTTATTTACTAACAACACGAATGACAACTGCAACTTCTGAAAAACTCATTGACCAATTCCTAGATGCTGCATGGGTAGAGCAAGGGTTAAGCAAAAATACGCTTTCGGCTTACCGCAGTGATTTGATGATTTTTACGAACTGGTTAGGAAAAAAAAATTTACTCCGCGTAGATTCTGGAAACATTTCCGATTTTTTAGCGAACCGCTATCAAATCGGCATGAGCAGTCGTACCACAGCGCGAATTTTGTCGAGTTTACGCCGTTTTTACGGTTATTTTTTGCGTGAAAATGCAATTGCTATTGACCCAACAGCATTGATAACTGCTCCACGCACGACGCGTGTTTTACCGCAAACACTGACCGAAAATGATGTCGAATTATTACTTTCCGCCCCAGAAACGGCTGTACCACGCGGACAGCGTGATTACGCGATGCTGGAAATGATGTATGCCACCGGTTTACGCGTTTCAGAATTGGTCGATTTGAAATTCGAACAAATCAATTTGCGTCAAGGCGTAGTACAAATTGTCGGCAAAGGTGGTCGTGAACGTTTAGTACCCGTTGGTGAAGAAGCGTTGAGTTGTCTTGAAACATATTTGAACAACGGACGTGTGCAACTTTTAAGTGGTCGGCAAAGCGATTATATTTTTGTGACCCGTCGCGGCGGCAATATGACGCGCCAAGCCTTTTGGCATATCATTAAAAATTATGCGTTTAAGGCACAAATCCACAAACCGTTATCACCACACACGTTGCGTCATGCGTTTGCAACCCATTTACTCAATCACGGTGCAGACTTGCGCGTGGTGCAATTATTATTGGGACACGTCGATTTATCTACTACGCAAATTTATACCCACGTCGCACGAGAACGTTTACAAACGCTACACGCGCAATTTCATCCAAGAGGTTAATTTTTTATGACACAAAATATTCATCCTTCTGCCTACATTTCTCCCGATGCCAAAATTGGCGACAACGTGACTATCGGTGCGTTTGCTGTTATCGAACGTGATGTTGAAATCGGTGCAAATTGCATTATTCAAGCACATGCCGTGATTCAACCATTTACCAAAATGGGCAGTGGCAATGTCGTACATCCACACGCGGTTTTAGGTGATTTGCCGCAAGATATTCATTTTAACGCGGAAACCGTAACGTGGTTAGAAATCGGCGACAATAACGTGTTTCGTGAAGGTTTCACCGCGCATCGCGCCACCAAAGAAAATGAAGCAACACGTATTGGTTCAGATTGTTATTTCATGAACAATAGCCACGTCGCGCACGATTGTCGCGTGGGAAATAAAACCATTTTTGCCAATAACGTTGCTATCGGTGGACATGTTGAAATCGGTAATAATGTTTTTATGGGCGGTGCTGTAGTTGTGCATCAATTTTGCCGCGTAGGTTCTTATGCCATCGTACAAGGCACAACGGGATTAAATATGGATGTTATCCCCTTCACGCTCATCGGCGGACGACCTGCACGGCATTACCGTTTAAATACCGTTGGTTTACGTCGAGCAGGTATTACGGGCGAACGTTATGATGTGTTATCAAAAGCATTTCGTTTATTACGAACGCACAAGTTGCTTGACGATTTACCTGAAACCGAAGAATTAACACAATTAAAAAGTTGGTTGTCAGTGAAATCCAAACGCGGCACACACGGTTTTATCGAAATTTAAGCATTTCATTTAAAAATAAAGTGCCGTGTTCGATATAAGCAATCAGTGGCACTTTAGTAATGTAGTTTTTGAGTTTAACCACTGTTTAACCAGAATTTATATAAATTCTTTTTTAACAACGAAACGTAATGGTGATGAATATGATGAGCGTAGCGGCAAGTCCGACCATCTCACAGATTATTTATGCAATGAATACCCCACAAACCGTTAATATGAACGTCGGCACAGCAAATGTTGAAGCCAGTTCAGCTTCTGCGGGGACAATTCAAACCGACGGTAGCAGTATGGGCGCGGCAGATTGTGGCTCATGTAGCGGCGTTGATACGTTTGCTTAATTTCCTCAAAGCAACGCATCCATTTCAATTTTTCAGCCTAGTTCTTTGCTAGGCTGATTTGTTTAAACTAGAATTTCAAAATCTTTCTTAATTTCCCTATCAAAATACTATGCCCCTATTACGTTTATCCAATGTTTCAATTGCTTTTGGCACACATGCGCTACTTAAAAATGCAGATTTTCAACTTGATGCTGGTGAACGAGTTGGTTTATTGGGACGTAATGGTGAAGGTAAATCCACGCTGATGAAAATTATTGCCGGCGATATTCATGCAGATGATGGTGATGTATGGCGACAACCCGAACTTCGATTAGCATGGCTGGCGCAATCCCCCGACTTGCCCGATGATGCAACCATTTACGATGCCGTCGCAAGTGGTTTGGGTGATTTAGGTGAAATTATTGCCCGTTATCATGATTTATCTTCAACGATGGATTATGAAGATGAAAAAGCCTTGAAAGAATTAGGTGATTTACAACATGAATTAGAAGCGAAAAATGGCTGGGCATTTCAACAGCGTGTCGAAACCACGTTAAGCAAATTGAATTTACCGGCTGAGTTAAAAATTAAAGGTTTGTCTGGTGGTTGGAAACGACGTGTCGATTTAGCCCGTGCGTTAGTAATGGATCCGGAAGTATTATTACTCGATGAACCGACTAACCACCTCGATTTTGAAAGCATCGCATGGCTTGAAGAACAAGTTTTAGCATTTCAAGGCGCAGTTTTATTTGTCACGCATGACAGAGCGTTTTTGCAAAAATTGGCAACACGCATTATTGATTTAGACAGAGGAAATTTAGTTTCGTGGCAAGGTACTTACAATGATTATTTAACACGCAAAGCCGCCGCGTTAGAAGATGAAGCCAATCAAAATGCAGAATTTGATAAAAAACTTGCTGATGAAGAAGTGTGGATTCGACAAGGCATTAAAGCACGTCGCACCCGAAATGAAGGGCGTGTGCGAGCATTAGAACGTTTGCGAGCTGAACGCGCTGAACGTCGAAATGTGCAAGGCACATCAAAACTCAGTTTAGAAACCGCCGAAAAATCGGGTAAAAAAGTTATTGAAGTTAATAACATCAGTTTTCAATATGGCGATAAAACCATCATCAAAAATTTTTCAACGCTTATCCAACGCGGTGACAAAATTGGTTTAATCGGCGCGAATGGCGCAGGGAAATCGACTTTATTAAAATTGTTACTCAAAGAATTAACGCCAACCAGCGGCACCGTTGAACAGGGTACGAAATTGGAAATCGCCTATTTCGACCAACTGCGTGACCAACTTGACCCTGAAATGAGTGTTTCAGATACGATTGCTCACGGTAATGATTTTGTCGAAATCGGTGGAAATAAACGACATGTCATTTCCTATTTAGGCGATTTTTTATTTGCCCCAGCTCGCGCGCGTTCACCTGTAAAAAGTTTGTCGGGTGGTGAAAAAAATCGTTTGTTACTCGCGCGATTATTTACCAAACCTGCCAATTTAATCGTCATGGACGAACCAACGAACGATTTAGATTTAGAAACGTTGGAATTATTAGAAGCAAAATTAGTCGAATTCGACGGAACGTTATTATTAGTCAGTCATGATCGTGCATTTTTGGATAATGTAGTAACCAATGTTTTTGTGTTGGATGGTAGCGGTAAAGTGGATGAATTTGTTGGTGGTTACAGTGATTGGTTAGTCTATGACAACCAGCGTAAAAGTCAGCATGCCTCTAAAAAAGTCGAGCAACCCAAAATTGTAAAAGAAAAAATTACGCCGCTTTCAACTGCGCCTAAAAAGAAAAAGCTCTCTTTCAAAGAACAACAAGAACTCGAAAAATTGCCCGTTTTGATTGAAGAATTAGAAGCCAAACAAGTTGAATTCACCGCAAAAATAAACGAACCGAGTTTTTACAAACAAGAACAATCGGTCATAAATGATGCGTTAAGCGAATTGCAAACAATTGAAAAAGAATTAGCCCAGTCTTATGCACGTTGGGATGAATTAGAAGAAAACGCCGGATAACCTTGCAACATGGCGCGAAGTCGATTATTCTTTGCGCCCTTTCAGCAGTAAATCAAAAAAACAATTGGAGAGTTGGTCGAGTGGTCGATGGCGCACGCCTGGAAAGTGTGTGTACGGCAACGTACCGAGGGTTCGAATCCCTCACTCTCCGCCAAACACGCGTCTTACAAGGTGCAAAGAAGTCCAGCAGGTCGCAAGTTTTCTAACTTAGCGGCTTTTTTATTGTCTTACGATGTCCAATATAATCTATTGACATACCGTCATCAATGGCGGTATTTTTGACGGCATATCGTAATTTCACAGACAAGATACCGTCATGGCTCTCACAGATACCGCCTGCAAGAACACGAAACCCAATGCCGATAAGGCTTACAAGCTCTCAGATGAAAAAGGTTTGTACTTGTTAATCACTCAAAATGGTTCTAAGTATTTTCGTATGGACTACCGTTTTGGTGGAAAACGTAAAACATTAGCCTTAGGCGTTTATCCCGAAACCAGCTTGAAACAAGCACGCGACAAACGCGACGAGGCACGTTCACAACTTGCTGACGGTATCGACCCATCTTTAAAACGCAAAGCTGAAAAAACGGGCAGTTTGGAAAATACCTTTTCTGCGATTGCTAAAGAGTTTATTGAAAATAATCGTAACCGCTGGAGTGAAAGCCATTTGAATCATGTACAGCAACGTTTAGAGCGTGATGTTTATCCGTGGCTTGGCAATCGTCCCGTTAAAGAACTCACCGCGCAAGAAGTTCTAGCAACTTTGAAACGTATTGTTGACCGTGGCGCGTTGGAGTCAGCAGCTCGCGCCAAACAACTAATTGGGCAAACGCTTCGTTATGGTATTGCTACAGGACGTGCCGAACGTGACGTAACGGCTGATTTGCGTGGCGCGTTACCGTCACCCGTTAGAGGACATTTTGCGGCGATTACTGAACCGAAACCATTAGGGCAATTGCTTCGTGATATTGATTCGTATGGTGGCAATTTTGTTGTGCGAACGGCTTTGCAATTACAACCCTTGATATTTGCCCGACCTGCAAATTTAGCAATGGCAGAATGGAGTGAATTTGATTTAGATGCCGCTGAATGGCGAATTGCCGCTGATAAAATGAAGATGAAAGACGCGCATATTGTCCCGTTAAGTACGCAGGCAATCGCGTTATTGCGTGATATTTATCCACTTACAGGTTCAGGGCAATACGTTTTTGCCAGCAATCAAGGTAAATCAGGCGAGCCACATATCAGTCGTGAATCCATTGGCGCGGCATTGCGTCGAATGGGCTATCAGGGACAGCACACAGCACATGGCTTTAGAACCACCGCCAGTACGCTATTGCATGAACAAGGTTTTAATTCTGACATGATTGAGCGGCAACTATCTCATGCTGAACGTAATCGAATCAAAGCCGCCTACAACCGAGCGCAACATTTACCCGAACGCCGAAAAATGATGCAGTCATGGGCGGATTATTTGGACAGTTTGAAAAATGGTTAGATATTGTGCAACTTGAAATCATCGAAATTCATGGTACTGCTACGCAAGGTTGGACTGTACCGTTGCATTGCAAACTATCCAATGGCAAAAATTACTATGCAAAAGGAAAACGCGCCACCGCAGCAGGTTTGATTAAAGAATGGATAGCAGCGAATTTAGCCAAAGCACTTAATTTACCTATTCCTAACTTTTGCATTGCGTATGCCGACAAACGGTTGATTGATATTTTTGATAAAGATTTTGGACATGGTGAAGTTTTTGCTTCGGAATGTATCGAATTTGCCAATGAATTTGATTACCAATCTCCCATCGATACGAATTTGCAACGTGATATTTTGCTGTTTGATTTGTGGATAGAAAACGAAGACCGAACGTTAAATGAAGCGTATTCGGGTAATCCAAATTTGCTATGGGCGCAAAATCAGCTTTATGTCATCGACCACAATTTAGCATTTGAGGATGATTTTAATCAGGCAGATTTTTGGCAAACACACGTTTTTCGAGAATGGCAGTTTGAAATTAACGAACGTTCTCAATTTGAACAGCGATTACAAAACGCGCTTTTAGACTGGCAAAAATGGTGGGCAGATGTTCCCGAAAGTTGGAAAGAAGCCAATCACAATTTTGATGAACAAAGAACGTTAAAACGACTTACCGAAGAAGCACACGGAAACATTTGGTTAAAACTATGAACAAGCAAATATGCAGTTACAGCATTATTCGTTTTCAACCGTTCCCAGAAACGGAAGAATTCGCCAACATTGGCATTGTGCTTTATGCCCATGACAGCCGACTGTTGTGTTTCAAATTATTATCAGGGCGTGAATATGGGCGCATTACCCATTTTTTTGAGCCGTTAGACCGAAGCATTTACAGTGAGGCGATTAAATATCTCAACGCAAAACTAAAGAACGCACGCCACACGTTAGCTTTCTACGATGAGTTAATTCGCCCTCGTGAAAGTATCGTGCGTTACAGCAACAATCGCGTGCTATTTAGCGAAAACCTAGATGCCACGATGGATGAATTATTCGGTCATTACGTCAAACGTAACTTTGTCCACCATGAAGACCATGAAGAAACCATGCAAAAACGAGTTGCATCGTTGTTGCGCGATTCACACTTAGAATCAAGATTTATCAGTGGCGTGTTGGGTAATGAAAAATATCATGTTCCTTTTCCTTTTGTGGATAAAGAAAATCAAAAGGCGATTAAGCCGATTCACTTTTGCCACAATGATAGCCGAAAAATTATTGAACATGGCGCGACATGGTTAATGAAAGTGCAACAACTCAAGCGCGGTGGATTTGTGAAATCTGAAAACGTACTTTTCACTTATCGCGCGCCAAATGAAAATCAAGACATTCTGTTTGAAGCGTTCTGTGATGTTAAAGCTCAAATAGAAGATGCTTGCATTGTCATGGCGAATATCGAGCAACCACAGGCTATTTTGCAGTTTTTACAATAGGGCAAACAATGATGTTCACAGAAATTGATGCACTTAAAAAGCGTCTTGATAATTTGCGCCCATTGCCCGAAAACACGGTGCGAACATTACGAGAACAGCAAATTTTAGAATGGACATATCACTCGAATGCCATTGAAGGCAACACGCTCACCTTAAAAGAAACAAAGGTTGTTTTAGAAGGTATCACCATTGGTGGTAAATCATTGCGTGAACATTTCGAGGTGATAAACCATAAAGAAGCTATCGATTACGTTGAAGAGCTTGTGCAAACGCGCGAACGCTTGAGTGAATGGCAAATTAAAAGTATTCACCATTTGGTTTTAAAAAATATCGATAGCAAAAATGCGGGGGTGTATCGGCAAGAAAACGTGTTGATTGCTGGTGCGACACACAGACCGCCCAATTTTATAAACATTCCAGCCGCCATGAATACGTTAATGGCATGGTATGAGAATGCAGGCGATTTACACGCCATTGAACGCGCGGCAAGACTTCACGTTGATTTTGTTGGCATTCATCCTTTTGTTGACGGCAACGGTCGCACTTCACGATTACTTATAAATTTTGAATTGATACGGTCGGGTTATTTACCTGTGATTATTCCCGTTGAAAATCGTTTTAATTATTACGATGCACTTGATACGGCAAGCACTACAGGCGATTACAACTTATTCATTGCGTTAGTTACAGAATTAGAAAAACAGGCATTGCAACAATACTTGGATTTGATTTTAGGCAACTAACAACACTTTATTCATACGGAGACAATATGTACGCAGAAAAATTAAAGCAATTCGAGAATGTTGAAAACTTAGGCGGTAAATCATGGGAACACGCTATAGCCTGCGATGTAATTAGCCAAACACCCGTCAAGGATTGCTCGCTTCACTGTTTTCATTATCAGCAAATGTTTGAATTGCTCTTTAAGCATTTGCTTGAAACCCGTAGCGAGTTTGGCGCGTATCCACTCACACATAAGTTAGAGCGATTATTTGAGCAGGTTATAAAAGAAACTGAATTTAAAACAGACATAAGTAGGTATCAATCGGCGTTACGTTGGATAACGGTTTGCGCTGAAGTGTATCGATACAATTTTTTGATTGATTGCAAAGGATACAAAGAAAGCATTGAAGTATTAAATCCGTTGCTTGATGAGCTGGCAGAATTTGCAAACAGCTAAAACCCAATAACTAAGCCTAGCCCGACGGGGCGATAAGTCGGTCATGCCTTAACCAATTGGCTTAGTTTCTTTTTTTAAGGCGAAGACATTAAAGGCGGTGTTAATGAAACCAAATGGTTATGATAGTTGCGAACAAATTAAATCTTATTATTCGATTTATTCTGTACCTCAAGCAGCCGCATTATGGTGTGGTGTCCCACAAAATCAATTAGATGACCATTTGAGTAAAGCTCAAGAAATATCCAGAGGCGTGTGGTCATTGTCTTATATGGATTGCCTTGCACCACGTTGTAGAGCCATTCATGAGGCAATCAATAATGATTTGCTACCTGCCTGCCGTGAAAATGGTTTTGTCGTTGAAGAACATATTGCACCAGAACGTCGTCATATTCGACGCGAAGATTTAAAAGCATGGATAGCAAAAAATTTTCCTGATGATAAACCTGATTTTTTATTTGATAAAACTGAAAAAAAAGCACATCCAAGCATAACTATTGAATCATATACTGCATTACAGGCAGATAGAGATGCTATGAAAATTGAAAATGAAAAGTTGAAATTTGATAACAGAGCAAAATCAGAAGTTATCGCTAATATGGAAATGCAAATTAAATCGATGGAGGCGTGTTTCAACAAAATGCCATCAACTCAATTGAGCGAAACAGAGAAAAACACCATGTTGAAAGTGATAATAGGCATGGCGATTGATGCTTATGGGTACAAACCTAGTAGCAACAGAAACCAAGCTACTGGTGATAAAAATGGCATAAGTGCGAAATTACAAACACATGGTATAAGCGTCACCGATGACACTATTCGCAAATACTTAACAGACGCGAAAGATTTGATACAACCATCAATCCCAATGACTACCTAGAACAAAACCGAATTCGGTTATGACTTAACCGAATTCGGTCAACTGTCAAAATACCACCATTAAGATTTGCCCTGAACTTAATCACACGGAGCAAATCTTATGCACACATTACAAGACAATGGTTTTTTAAGAATCTGGCAAATTGTCGGTGATAAAAAAGCAAATCCCCCCGTTGAGCCACTTATCCCAATTGGCAAGTCCACATGGTGGGCTGGTGTCAAATCAGGAAAATATCCACCACCCGTCAAACTTTCTGAACGCACGACCGCGTGGCGCGTCGAGGACATCCGTAAATTGATGGATAGCTTTGCTGGGGTAAGCCAATGAATTTAGCAAATCAAAACAACGTCGTTCATGTGACACATGGCAAACCATTTACCACTTCGTTAGTGATTGCTGAACAATGTGGACTTGACCACGCTAATCATGTCATTCGATTGATTAGAAAATATCAAGATGACTTCAAAGAGCTTGGAACTTCTGTTTTTCACAAACAGAAGTCACGGGGGAAAAGTACCACTTACGCCGAACTAAACAAAGACCAAGCGGCTTACTTGATGACGCTATTTGAAAATACGGACATTGTTCGCAAATTTAAACTCACGTTAGTAAAAGAATTTCGACGTGTGGTCACAGAACTGCAACGCATTCAATCGGAACCCAATCGCGCTAATGCAATCGAACACAAGCGTGATTCGGCTAAAGTAATGACTGACGCATTAAAGTTTATCCGTGATTTGGCAGGCAAAAAGACAGAATCGCGCCACTACACCAGTGAGCATTTCTTTTGCAATCGCGCCTTAACGGGCAAATGGGAAAAATTAGATGAATCAACTCTCGATGCGTATGACGTAAAGTTACTCGCGGCTATTCGCCAACACAACGCAAATTTGATGCACCATTACCCAAAGCAGAGCGAGCGTAAAAAACTCATGGATAAATTCGTTGCTGATTACCGCGCTAAACACC
>DALYHZ010000033.1:0-14803 GCA_031970635.1 Methylococcaceae bacterium
TGGTCATAAAAAATCTCACTGCAAGGTCCACAAGGTCCAGTGTCGCCCATTGACCAAAAATTATCTTTCGCGCCGATGCGTGACACACGGTCAGCAGGTACACCGATTTCGTTAATCCAAATGTTTGCGGCTTCATCATCTTCTTCAAACACCGTGACCCATAATTTTTCTTTTGGAATTTCAAGCACATTTACCAGAAACTCCCACGCAAAATGAATCGCTTCTTTTTTGAAATAATCGCCAAAACTAAAATTACCGAGCATTTCAAAAAACGTATGATGACGCGCGGTGTAGCCGACGTTTTCTAAATCGTTATGTTTGCCACCAGCACGCACACAACGCTGACTGGTTGCTGCACGAGTAAATTCGCGTTGTTCACGTCCTAAAAACAAATCTTTAAACTGCACCATGCCTGCGTTCGTGAAAAGCAACGTCGGGTCGTTGTGCGGTACGAGCGAACTTGAAAGCTCAACCGAATGTCCATGTTGTTTAAAAAAGTTCAAAAATGCAGAACGAACTTCTGCGCTAGTCATGTGTTTCATAAGAATTTTTTGTGTAAGTTAAAAATTTTAGGAATGTATAAAACGTAAATTTTTGGCGAATTGTTGAATTTGCGAACTCGAAAACCCACGTCGTAATAAAAATTGTGTACGTTTTGCCCAATCTTGGCGGGTTAGCGGTTCGATTTCACCGTATTTTTTGCAATTGGTTTGCGTTAATAAATCGAGCCAATTATCCGCCACTGACAACAAAACGTCATTTAAATTTATTTCAGCAACATCTATGCCTTTTTGATTTAGTTCGTAACGAATGGCAGTTGTGCCGTAACCTTTTCGAAGACGATTTCGCGCGTAATTTTCAGCAAATCTTGCATCACTTTGCCAATCGTGTTTAGCAAGTTCGGCTAAAACAGGTTGAATATCAGAAGGTGAAAATCCTTTTTGTATCAATTTGTTGAGTAATTCTTTTTGCGAATGCTCACGACGAGCGAGCATTCGTAGACAATGGTTTTTGATTTCTTTTGCAGATTGTGACACGGAAAATTACAACGGTTCGCCTACATCAATTTCATCTTCAGTAGGTTCAAATTCTTTCACCGCAAGTAACGGTTTTTTGAAGGCTTCGTCACGGATTTGTTTTTCAAGTTCTTTTGATTTGTCAGGATTTTCTTTGAAATACATTTTTGCGTTTTCTTTACCTTGTCCGATTTTTTCAGAACCGTAACTGTACCAAGAGCCTGATTTTTGAATAAAGCCGTAATTCACACCTAAATCAATCAATTCACCCGCAAACGAAATGCCTTCGCCGTATAAAATCTCGAATTCAGCTTGTTTAAAGGGTGGTGCAACTTTGTTTTTCACCACTTTCACGCGCGTTTCGTTGCCGATAATGTCGTCGCCTTTTTTCACTGAACCAATGCGGCGAATGTCTAAACGTACTGAGGCATAAAACTTCAACGCATTACCGCCTGTGGTGGTTTCTGGCGAACCGAACATCACGCCGATTTTCATGCGAATTTGATTGATGAAAATTACCAACGTGTTTGTGCGTTTAATGTTAGCCGTCAGTTTTCGTAACGCTTGCGACATCAAACGCGCTTGCAAACCCATGTGCGAATCACCCATATCACCTTCGATTTCAGCTTTTGGTGTCAGTGCGGCAACCGAATCGACAACCACAATATCGACTGCGCCTGAACGCACAAGTGAGTCGGCAATTTCTAAGGCTTGTTCGCCCGTGTCGGGTTGAGAAACGAGCAATTCTGCAATATCAACGCCTAATTTTCCCGCATAGTTAATATCTAACGCATGTTCAGCATCGACAAACGCGGCAACTCCGCCTAACTTTTGCATTTCAGCGATAACTTGCAATGTCAAAGTCGTTTTGCCCGAGGATTCTGGACCATAAATTTCAATGATTCGACCGCGTGGCAAACCACCGCAACCCAACGCAATATCTAAACTCAACGACCCTGTTGATACCACTTCAATATCTTTTGAAACATCAACATCGCCCATTCGCATGACCGAACCTTTACCAAATTGTTTTTCGATTTGCATCAGTGCGGCGGCGAGTGCTTTTTTCTTATTTTCGTCCATTTGAATCCTCGATTATTCGTTGAAAAGAAGCGTCATTACTGCGTTTATTATCACACAGGGTTTACGGTTCGGGTACTTTTGATTGAGTGAAAACTATTTTTTATCTAATTTTAACGCCGCGTTTAAACCGTCAGCCATGACCGCATTTGTGTCGCCTCGAACGTAATCGACGACAACGGGTACAAATTTTTGCATTTGTTCAGGTTTCATGCCCAATTGTTGAAAAATTGATACCGCTGTTAAAGCTGTACTGATACTCGAATCCCCCGATAAACCGGCTAATTTTCCAGCCAAACCGCCTAAACCTGATTGCGGTTTCAACGCCGGAACAGCTGCTAATAATTGGGGAATGTCTGGAATTTGTTGCGATAAATTTGCAAAGGCTTCGGGATTCATGCGTGTTTTTGCCACTTGTAACAACGCGCCAGCACCGCCCATAGCTTGTTGTTGAGTGACACCTAAGCGTTGGACTAATAAATTTGTCAGTTCACCTGATTTTAACGTTTTGCCACTTTCCAATAATTTTTGTGCGGCATTTGCGGTATCTGCGCTGTTTTCTAAAATATGGTTACTTTCTTTACTGACGGATTTTAATACGTCGCCCCAATTTTCAGCATGAGCCAATGGTGGGATTATCAGTGCAAAAAAGGGGATAATAATTTTTAAAATTTTCATGTTAAACCTCGCAAATAAAGTGATTGGAATAATAAATTGATTGCATTTCAATTAAGCGTGAGCGGGTACGTTCAAAATCATTTTTATTTTTGCCATCAAGGCAAAGTTCATCAATGGCAACTTCTGCGCTACAAACAAGCGTGACTTTGTATTCGTATAACACATCAATTAAAGTGATAAAACGTTGTGTTTCATTATGTCTTTCAGGTGAAAGTTGAGGAATATGGGTTAAAACTAAATTATCAATTTGTTGAGCCAAAGCCAAATAATCGCGCGTACCGTTAGGTTGACCACATAATTGAGCAAAGGAAAACAATGCACTATTTGGTTGTGAGCCATAATGTAAAAGCGTAATTTGTGTTTGTTCAGTAAGTGGAAAAAAATAACGCGTCGCCGTTTTATTCAATTTCGCTACACGATAATCTTGTTTACCTGCGAGTTCAATTAACGCTATTTTTTTGTGTAACATTGCAATGAATGGCAATAATGATGCGCGTTGAAAACCATTTGGATAAAGATTGTCGGGATGATAATTTGAAGTCATCACAACAAATACACCTTCTTCAAACAATGTTTCAAATAAACAGCTCAATAGCATCGCATCGGCAATGTTATCGATATAAAACTCATCAAAACAAAGTAAGTGCGTCGTCTCACGAACCTGTTTTGCAAATAAAAGTAGCGCGTTTTGATTGAGATGTTTATGAATAAATAAATGCACTTCTTGCATAAAAACGTGAAAATGTACCCGACGTTTTTTTTGTAATTGACATGCTTCGTAAAACCACGTCATCAACATGGATTTTCCACGACCCACATCACCAAACAAATACACACCTTGTTTTGTTATGTCTCGTGATTTCCATGACCAACGTTTTACCCGTAGATGCCTTTTACTGTGACTTTCTAATTCATCGAGCCTTGTTTGTAAAAATTGCAACACCGTCCACTGCGCTGTATCGAATTCGAGATTTTTTTCGGCAACGCATTTTTCATAACGTTGAACAAGCGATAAATGATGCGTCATATCAGAATTTAATTTAATAAACTTTCATTGATTAAAATTATAGCGGCTTGTTTGGCGTGACTAGCAGAACCAGAATGACGTTTCATTTGTTCCGAAACAATTGCGCCTTCGATTAAAAGACTTAATTGTAACGCTAAAATATCAGGAGATTTCGCACCACAGGCTCTGGCAAGTTCCATCATATAACAACGAAAATTATCATAAAATTCAGCAGACACTTGATGCACAGGATTTCCCTCAATGGGAAATTCAGCCGCTGCATTGATAAATGCACAACCGCGAAATTCAGGAATTGTCATCCACTCTTCAATCACATCAAAAATCGCCAATAATTTAGCATTCGGCGTATCTGCTCGACTATTTATTTGTTCAACAAACCAGCGATTAAAATCCGCATCACGTTTGCGTAAAAAGGCAAGTATCAAATCATCTTTGGAAGGAAAATATTTATAAAGACTCATTTTCGTCGTGTTTGCCATTTTTACAATGGTATCAACACCTGTGGCACGAATGCCTTGACTATAAAACAGTTCTGTTGCTGCTTGTAGAATTCTTTCTTGTAGGGTTAATGACATAGATAATGAAAACGATGAAAACGAATTGATTGAAACTATACCGGTCTGTATAATTTTAGGTCAACATACTGACTGGTCAGTATATATTAACAATAAAAATAATGAGGCGAATACGATGGAAATATTACTAACTGGGGCGGCATTGATGATTTTTGCTGTTTTAGCTTCAGCATGGCTGATGACCTTTGCACGATGGTTTCCGATTAAAGGCATCGAAGGTGAATTTTTGCCGGATTATAAAACGTTGATTAGAGCGCATGTTGATTTTGCCTTAATGGCGTTGTTTTGCTTGGGATTTTATGCAGTGAAAATACCGTTATCCGTGACAGCTTGTTGGTTAGTTGTGATAGGCGGGATTACCAATCCCATGGTTTTTGTGATTGCCGCATTTAATCCCAAATTTTGGGAAGACACGTTTTGGAAAATTTATACTGCCGCCAGTTTCATCGTAACAACCGTAGGTTTTGTTTGGGTTGGTTTAAGTTTATTACGTCACGTCTAATTACAGATTGTGTGCTGAGTGTTTGATAATTCAGAATTCAGCACACAATTTTGCATTTTCATTTTCTCGATTTACGAAATGTGTTGTAAATCTTAACGCTCAAAATCAATGCCGCAAGCAAGAACGTAATGGCATTTGCAAAAATAATCGCATTGTTTGAAATATAAATTCCGTAAATCAGCCAACATAAAACCCCTAATGTAAACGTGCTATACATAGTAAGCGATAAAGCCTCTGTGTCACGAGTACGAATCGTTAAAATTGCTTGCGGTAAAAAAGAAGTTGTTGTCAATGTCGCCGCAACATAGCCTAAAATATCAAGTGTCTCCATTTGAAAATAGCTTCCTCAAATCAAAATAATGTAGCAAATTATACGAAGACTTCGCGCGTAATGCTTTAAAATCGCTAATGTGCGTCGATAAGCTATAATACTCATTTGTGTTTTACCTAACTTCACGTTGATAGATATGACATTTTATCCACCCCCCAACCATTACACGTTGATTAGTGCATTTAGCTTGGCAATGCTGTGTTTTTCATTGCCTTCGTTTGCCGATGATGAAGCGTCGTGGCTAGATGCAATTACGCTTTCTGGTTATGCTAAATTAAAAATAAGTTCACCCAATCATGAACCCACATCTGTCAAGTTAGATGATTTAAGTTTGTTTGTGTCGGGTAAATTTAATCGTTGGTTTAATCCTTTTTTAGAAGTCGAAACTTATAACATTCCATTTTGGGAAGAAGGACATGGCACGCAATTTAACAGCGCGCAGTTAATTGTTGAGAGGATGTATAACGAGATTGAAATTACCGAAAACGACATATTACGCACAGGCAAATTTTTAGCACCAACCAATCACTGGAATATTATTCATGCCGCACCACTTGTATGGACTACGAATCGTCCTTTAACGTCATCATATTCACGGGCAAATTACATTACCGGTGCGAGCATTCGCCATGAGTTTGATGTCTTATCGGGTCACGCGCTTGAAGTTTATGTGCAACCGACAGATGATTTTAACCATAAACCTACAACCGAACATGAACGGCATTATTTAACGGTTGCAGGGGCGCGTTGGATTGCACATGAAGATTTAGATTATTACTTTGCGATCTCTTTTCAAGATGCAGAAGTTGAACATAATGTCGAACATCGCGATTCTGTCGGTATTGATGGTAACTGGCAAACTAAATGGTTTGAATTAGAAAGTGAATTTGTATTCACGCATGTTTCGACAAATCAATTGCATTATCACAATCAAGATTGGGGCGGTTATGTGCAAATGGCTGTGCCGCTGGTCGAACATTTTAATTTGATTACGCGCTACGAACATTTTGAATTTGCTAACCAAGCAGCCGCATCAAATACTGCATTAGGTGGCATAGTGTACCGTCCTGTACCCAGTTTATCCTTTAAAGTCGAATGGCAACAAACGGAAGGCAGTGTTTTTAATAATCAAACAGGGCTTTATAGTTCTATTGCGGTGTTATTCTAATGAAAGCATTAATTATTTTAGGATTAGCCATCGCGTTAATACCATTTTCAAGCGCGAAAGCGGAATTATATATTATTGGCAATAAAGATTTGCCCAGTGAACAACTAGAAAAGAGTGAGATTGCGGCAATTTATTTGTTAAAGAAAAAACACTGGGAAAATGGCGAGGATATTATGCCTATCAATTTACCCGCTCAAGCCGATGCACGAACACATTTTACGGCGCAAATTTTTGATAGTACACCAGAAAAATTGGGCAGTTATTGGGATAAAATGCTGTTCAAAGGCGAAACGCCGCCAGTTACGCAAAATTCCGAACAAGCCGTCATCATGTTTGTCGAACGTGTTAAGGGGGCGATTGGCTATGTGGAAACAAAACCACAGAGTTCACAAATCAAAATTCTGCAACAATTTTCAACGAAGTAAATTTTGGATTATTTCATGTCACGCTTTTCGCTTTCTGTTCGCTTAACACTATTTTTTAGTTTTATTGTTTTACTTGTTACAACGACGTTAAGTGCAGTCGTTTTTTACCAATTCGGCGAAAAAATCAATCAACAAATCAGCCGCAATTTAACCGACATTGCCGATCACAAAGCCGCAGAAATCAATAACGTACTTTTATTTGAACGCACAAATTTACTGTCATGGCGCGCGTCATCTGTCATGCTTGATGTGGTCGTAGACGATTTAGACAAGCGCATTAACACCGAACTGAAAAATCTTAAGCAGTATTACCAACTAAAAGGTGATTTATATGTGTTTAATGACAGCGGCGTGCTGATTGCCTCCACGCAATCGAATGTTTTAAAAACAAAAATACCGGAGGCTTGGCAAACACAAAAAGATTATCAGTTTGTTTTCAAACATGAAGTGCCATTCATTAAAGGCAATGTTGTCGCTCATATAACGCCATTAAAACCACCACAATTAAAAATGCAAGGCTATTTGGTCATCACACATTCGTGGGATGACATCACAAAGATGCTCAAACCAACAGACAGCAATTTTGCCTTGCGTAAAGCCAGTGAGTCGAATGCAGAATTGTTTACCGCAAAAGGCGTAGATTCCATCACATTGGGTGACGATTTTACGGAGCATCCTGTATGGATTTTCAATCAAGAAAGTTATTTGGGATCAATTTCAAAACCTATGATTGTGGGCGATTTTAATTTTCAAGTTGCCGCATTTATGCCGGAAAAATTAGCGCAAGAGCCGTTATTAGAACTTACTAAAAATTTGGTCGTCGCGGCGATCTTTGTGGGTGTTCCTATGATCGTGCTGGTAAGTTTGCTGAGTCGTCATTTTGTTACACCGATTAAAAAGTTGACCGCCACCATACGCGCCATTGAAGATTCTAACGATTTGTCAATTCAAGTGCCGGTGTCAGGTAAGGATGAAGTGGCAGATTTGGGCGATGCGTTTAATCGAATGACGAAGCGATTAAGCGAATTGTTTCATAAATGTTCCATCGTCGAAAAAGAATTAGAAGATTTAAACGCCAATTTAGAACATCAAGTCATTGAACGTACCGCGCAATTGCAAGAAACATTGCAACAACTCAAGTCCGCGCAAACGCAATTAGTGCAATCTGAAAAAATGGCTTCTTTAGGACAATTGGTTGCCGGTATCGCGCATGAAATCAATAATCCAATCGGTGCGATTTATGCCAATATGCCGCCATTAGAAGAATATATTGGTGATATTGAAGGAACGGTTGAATTCGCTCAAAGTTGTTTAGATGACGCCGGTATACAAAAACTCGATGAACACATGGCGCAAATTGATTACACCTTCGTCATTGAAGATTTAGCGCAACTGCTCAACAGTCAAAAACAAGCCGCTGATCGAATTCGAAACATTGTTTTATCATTGCGAAATTTCTCTCGTCTCGATCAAGGCGATATTAAAACGGTAAAACTCGAAGAAGGCTTAGATTCCACTTTGCAAATGTTGTATCACAATTATAAAAACCGAATTACTGTTGAAAAAGCGTATGAGCTTAATGAAATGGTTGAATGTTATGCTGGCGAAATGAATCAGGTATTCATGAACATTTTAGCAAATGCTATTCAAGCAATGCCCGATAAAGGTAACATCATTATCACGACAGAAAAAATTAATGACCAAGCAGTGATTAGCATCGCCGATACAGGTACTGGCATGACTGAGGAAGTGAAAGAAAAAATCTTCGATCCATTCTTTACCACCAAAGATGTTGGCGAAGGTACAGGTTTGGGTCTATCTATTTCTTACGGCATTATTGAAAAACATCACGGTACGTTAACGGTCGAATCCGAGTTGAATCAAGGTACTCGTTTTATTATCGCCATTCCACTTCACGTCACATCGGTTTAATGAATTTGAATTTTGATTCCACTGCCCAATTACTTGTTTCAGGCGGTGATGAACGGCTGGCGTTAAATTCGCAAGGTGTAAATAAGTACGGTTGTGCGCCAACACCTGATGAGGCGTTATTATCATTTAGTTCTTCGACAGCTACGACTATTTCTGCGGAAAGTTTCGCTATCGCTGATGCGTTACGATCACGATTGGTCAATGCTTGTGAAACAACATCGCATGAACAAGTTTATGCCCAAGAAGTTATGCGGCAAAAATCGGAATGGCGTGAATTGATTGGTTTATCACATGACACACGTTTAATTTTTTCGCCATCTGGTACGGATGTGCATGCGTTCACTGCAACTCACGTTGCGCCAAATACTTTAATTCTTATGGTGGAAGGCAATGAAACAGGCAGTGGCGTGATTACCGCATTAGAGCAGGGCAGTGATGTTGAAGTCGTATCAATTCCATTACGTTCGTTTGATGGTTTACCGCGCCTAATTGCAGAAATTGAAACGGAAATCGTCTCACATGTTGAGCGTGGTATTTTTCAACAACGCGACGTACTTTTAATTCTAGTTGACCAATCCAAAACCGGCATGATTGCGCCCAGTCCACAATGTGCGGTGCAATTGAAAACAAAATATGCAAAGCAACTCAATGTATTAGTCGATGCGTGTCAATTTCGATTTTCTGCCAAAACGTTAAAGGCTTATTTGCAACACGGTTTTATGGTTATCGTGACAGGATCAAAGTTTTTGGCTGCGCCATCTTTTTCGGCAATGTTATTGTTACCAGCTGAATTAGATACGTTTGCCAATGTTTCTGTAGAACCCATAAACTGGGGCTTGTTGCTTCGCATGGAAGTCGCTTTAGCCGAGTATCGCGCTTTTTGTGTGTTAGCAGATGCACAAATCAGCGCAGTCATCTGTAATTTTTCAACGGCAGTGCAGAATTATTTAGAAACGTCACCGTATTTTGAATCGTTATCTGTACCTGCATTAAATCGAGGTGACGTGATTGATTCGTTAACGTGGGATTGTTTGCCAACAATTTTCCCCTTTGTACTTTGTCACGATAATAAACCGCTTTCGCGCTCACAAACGTTAGCTATTTATCAACACTTACCGTTACAAACTCCACGTTGCCAGATTGGGCAACCCGTTATATGCGGACAACGCGACGGCGTAGAAGTTAGTGCATTACGATTGTGTTTAAGCTCTCGACTAATTGTCGATGCGGCTTGTAGTCAACAACATCTACAAGCCTGTATTCAAAATGGTTTGCGCGTTTTAGAAATACTTGAATCCTTAGTCAGGTAAACCAAAACGAATAATTTTTGCAAAATCAGAGGCATTCAAACTCGCGCCGCCGACCAATGCCCCATCTACACCGGCTAATTGCATCATTGATGCGATATTATCGGGTTTAACATTACCGCCATATAAAATCCGAACCCGTGCTGCCACTTGTTCACCGTATAAATCCATGAGTAAATTGCGAATGAAATCGTGGACTTCGGCTATTTTTTCTAATGGAGCCGCTTTTGCGCCTTCGCCGATTGCCCAAATGGGTTCATAAGCAATGATAATTTCTGACATTGTTGGACGTGCCACACCTTCTAATCCCATGCGAACTTGTCGTTCTAATAAATTAAAAGTTTCGCGGGCAAGATGCGCTTCTCGATTTTCACCGCAGCATAAAATCACTTGCAAGCCGTTGGCTAACGCGGCTTGAACTTTGCGTTGAATGGCATCGTCACTTTCACCGGCGCGTTCATTTAATTCAGCTTCAAGAAAAGATGCTAAGCCAGTCAAAATGTCGCTATTTTTTTCATCAATCAAATGTTCAATCGTTGCCAATACTTGTGGATCTGGATGTTCACGTTGTTTGAGGCGAGTGAGTGTATGTGTTAGAAAATCTTTAGATAAACGTCGCGCCACACTCGAACTAAATCCAAAATATTTCCCCAAATTCGCACGGCGATCCGAATGCCCAATAATGACGCGATCCACACCAATGGCGGCTAACATGTCGGAAGAAATCTCACCCGTAAACGCGCCTTTTGATTCAAAAAAGGTATCTTGAGCCAGTAAAAAAACATTGCGTCCAATACCATATTCGCGCCGTAAGAAATCGGGTTCGATATAATCAGCAAGCGTTGATAAGCCCGTAAAAGGTGGCGCAAAACCCATGTCAACATCTTTAATATCTCGACATAAATCAAAAATCCGCGCCGCTAATGCCACACCGGCACGCGGAATTAAATTCATTTTCCAATTACCAGCCAAAAACGGACGAATTGCGCTGGGGTCGCCATGTTCAGCAGGAATTTTACGCCACTGATTGGCGGTGCGTTGACGATAATAATTACGGTAAGTAGGTGAGTTCATCGCATGACCTTTGCTTTTCTCTAAAAGCGCGATGCTATAATGCTTTAGCAAATTAACCAAATTATTGAAGGATTACCAATGAGCATTAGTGCATCAGAATTTAAACAAGCCATGCAATACTGGGCAAGCGGTGTGACGGTTGTTACAACTTCGTCGCAAGAGTATGGTTTACAGGGCATGACAGTGTCGGCTTTTTCTAGCGTTTCTGCTGAGCCGCCGCTTATTTTGTGTTGTTTAAATGGTAGCGCGGATACGATAAAAGGTATCGATGCAAGTCAATGTTTTGCAGTCAATGTGTTAGCGCAGACACAGCACAACGTGTCGAATCAATTTGCTGGCGGTTGCAGTCAAGAAGAACGTTTTGCTTATCACGCTTGGCATACAGCAAATACGGGAGCACCGTTATTGAGAGAAAGTTTAATGTCGCTGGATTGTAAATTAGTTGAAAAAGTGCAAGCTGGATCGCATTGGATTGTTATTGGCGAAGTGCAAGCCTGTGAAACACGTGATGGTGAACCATTGCTTTATTATCGAACACGTTACCGTGAGTTATCAGATATTGATAATGTGAACGATATATAAATCCCTGCGAGTCGCATTATAATTCGAACACCACGTTATTCTTATTGGAAAAATTTAAAATTCCCTTTTTTATAAACTTGTTGATTGCCCATATTGCAATCACAAGGTTTATAAAGGACGCACGTGCTATTTATGAATTTCTAAAATGTAACACTCCTTTTTCAAATAGATAATGAGAATGGTTTGCATTTAAAAGAGTAAGTCGCTATGATTTCTCCATAATTCATTATGGAGAAATCATCATGTTCATGTCATCAAAAAATACGTTCAAATTGGGAATCGTCAGCAGTTTAGTTCTTTCATCTCCTGTTTTTGCGTTAGAAAAACCAAAAACGATGGATGAAATGTGGAAAATCATCGAAGCCCAACAAAAACAAATCGAAGCCTTGCAACAAGCCAAATCACTTCCCGAAGAAATTCCAACCAAATCACCCAATTCAGAAGTTAAAACCTTAGAACGTAAAACCGATGTTTTAAGTCAAGAAGTTGAAAAACTTCGCACCAACCTTTCCATTCCTGAAGAACCCAAATACAAAAGTATGTATGGTTTAGGTCCTGCCGCATCGAAAGTCTATTCAACAGGTAAAGGCTTATCAATTGGTGGTTATGGCGAAGCAATGTATACCAGTTACACGAATGACCGTCATAATCCGCAAGCGAATAAAGATTCCGCAGATTTAGAACGCGCGGTCATTTATTTGGGTTATAAATTCAACGACTGGATTATTCTCAACAATGAAATCGAATTTGAACACGCGTCAACAGGCGAAGGCAGCGAAGAAAAAGGCGAAGTGTCTGTTGAGTTTTCGCAACTCGATTTCATGCTCAATCAAAAATACAACGTGCGTGCTGGTTTGATGCTCATGCCGCTTGGTTTTATCAACGAAATGCACGAACCAACAACCTATCACGGTAATCGTCGTCCTGATACTGAACGCTACATTATTCCTTCCACATGGCGCGAAATGGGCGCAGGTTTATTTGGTGAAATTTTACCTGGTGTGCAATATCGAATGTATGCGGTCACTGGTTTGAATTCGCAAGGCTTTATGAACAGCGGCATTACGGAAGGTCGTCAAGGTGGCAGTAATGCCAAAGCTGAAGATTTTGCCTTCACAGGTCGCGTAGATTATTCACCGTTACAAATCACAGGTTTAACCATTGGCGCGGCAACCTTTTTGGGAAATAGCGGACAAAAAGATGCGGTTTTCGATGGCAAAACATTTAATGTGTTCACACAACTTTACGAAGGACATATTCAATATAAATACCGTGGTTTAGAACTGCGAGCGTTAGGTGCGTGGAGTCACATTGATGACACCGCGTTTTTAAATCCAACGCTTGGCACAGATGGACCGCTTGGAAAAGAAAGTTTTGGTACCTATGTTGAAGCCGCCTATGACGTGATGCCGTTAATTTGGAATGATTCAAGTCAATACCTCGCGCCATTTTTCCGTGTTGAACGCTACAATACCTTGGCGGCTGTGGCACAAGGATTTAGTTCTAGCACAGGGCTTGACCGTTGGATTTATCAAGCAGGTTTAAGCTATAAACCGATTCCCAATGTTGTTGTCAAAGCAGACTATCGCAACATTCAAGATATGAAATTAACACCAGTTGGCATTCCAACAGGCGATGAATTCAATTTAGGTTTTGGATTTATTTACTAGCGTTCCGAGGGTTTTGTAATGCGAAGATTTTTGTTGTTATCTATTTTTGCGAGTTGCGCCAGTTTTGCCGATTCTGTTTTACCTAACAGTGAAAATCTGAGCGTTAAAGCGCAACTCGGACAAAAATTATTTTTTGATACCAATTTATCCGAACCTGCTGGTCAAGCGTGCGCGAGTTGCCATAATCCAGTGTCAGGTTTTACGGATGCAGATAAAAGTCAGCCGACTTCAAAAGGTGCAGACAGCACATTGCATGGCGGACGAAATGCGCCAACTGCAATGTATATGGCATTTTCGCCTGTTTTTCATTTTGATAGAAAAGAAGGCATCTACAAAGGCGGGCAATTTTTTGATGGTCGAGCCGCCGTGCTTGAAGACCAAGCAAAAGGTCCTTTTTTAAATCCTATTGAAATGGCAAATCCGAATGCCGACGCTGTTGTTAAAAAAGTGAAATCGTCCAGTTATGCAAATCAATTCAAAGCTATTTTTGGTGATGATGCTTTTGATAACAGCGAGCAGGCTTACGACAACATTGCCAGTGCGATTGCCGAATTTGAACGCAGTCCTGTTTTTAATCGTTTCTCGTCGAAATATGATTTTTACTTATTTGGCAAAGCGACTTTCACAACGCAAGAACGACGCGGTTTAGCGGTATTTGAAGGAAAAGGAAATTGCGCCGCGTGTCATCCGAATCGTCCGCAATCTAACGATACGCCACCGTTATTTACGGATTTTAGTTATGACAACATCGGTGTGCCTAAAAATGCCGAAAATCCTTTTTATTCAATGCCTAGCAAGTTTAATTCTGAGGGTGAAAAGTTTGTTGATTTGGGATTAGGCGGACATTTGAACATTTCAGCAGAAGAAGGAAAATTCAAAGTGCCGACTTTGCGAAATATCGCATTGACTTCGCCTTATACACACAATGGTTATTTTAACGAATTACGCAATGTGATTGAGTTTTACAACACACGAAAAGTCAAACGTCATTGTGTTGATTCGCTTGCAAATGAAACAATCTCCTTAGCACAAAAATGTTGGGCGGAACCTGAAGTGACGCAAAATGTAAATTTTGGCGAAATGGGAAATTTGAGATTAAGCCAACGTGATATTGATGATTTAGTGGCATTTTTAGAAACCTTAACAGACGGTTATGGTGAAAAATCGCCTTGGACTTCGTTGAAAATACCTGAATTTAAAAATTGATAACGGGAGAAAAACCATGTATGTATGTGTTTGCAAAGCAGTGACCGATAAACAGATTGTGAACGCCATTGAATGTGGGGTTTGTACTCGTCGAGAACTCACGCATTGTTTAGGTGTTGGGAAAGATTGCGGTAAATGTAACAAAGAAGTGAAGAATTTATTAAAACAACAGTTACTGATGAGTCTCAATTTGTATCAACAAGAATTAAATAGACAAATCGATCTTGGGT
>DALYHZ010000034.1:0-14747 GCA_031970635.1 Methylococcaceae bacterium
TATTCATCCGCATGATTATTTATCAGTTCATGAAGGACTTAAAGCTGTTGAAAATAGTGACGTGATTGCCTTTGTTTATGACACGCCTGTTATTCAATCTGAAATCGCAAACGATGATGATTTGAAAGAAAACGTGATGGTATTATCAACCACATTACGCGAAGAAGAATACGGTATTGCGGTACGAAAACCTGTTAATCCGATTCTTCGTAACGATTTACGCGAAGAAATTAACATCGCTCTGCTTGAAATTAAACAATCGGGCGAATACTCACGCATTTTGAAACGCTACCTTGGCAATAACTAAAAATAAATAAAAACATCATGGCTCATTATCTCGAAATTCATCCTCAAAATCCGCAACTGCGCTTAATTCATCGCGCGATTGAGATTATTCGCTCAGGCGGCATTATCGTTTATCCAACCGATTCAGCTTACGCGCTAGCATGTCATTTAGACGACAAAGGCGCGTTAGAACGTATTCGCCGCATTCGACAACTCGATGACAAACATAATTTCACGTTGGTTTGCAAAGATTTAGCGCAAGTGTCGAGTTTTAGCAAAATCGGTAACGATGCGTTTCGTTTGATTAAATCCTTAACACCTGATGCATTTACCTTCATTTTAGAAGCCACCAAAGAAGTGCCGCGCCGTTTGCAACATCCCAAGAAAAAAACCATCGGCATTTGTATTCCTAAAAATGCCATCGCCCAAAAATTACTCGAAGAATTAGGCGAACCCTTATTCACCACCACGTTAATTTTGCCATCGGATGACGAAGCGTTATCTGACCCGTATGAAATCCGAGAAAAATTAGACGATTTAGTAGACTTAATCATCGATGCGGGCGAAATTGTTTATCAACCGACGACTATTATTGATTGCACTGCGAATACTTGCGTGATTGTGCGTCAAGGCAAAGGCATTGCGCCAACTTTAAATTGAGAGAGAAATGACTGTCATGATGAATGAATTGACATTAGTGCAACGGATTGTGGTGTGGATTCTGCCGGTAATTTTTGCAATTACGGTGCATGAAGTCGCACACGGTTGGATGGCAAAAAAATATGGCGATAACACCGCTTCGATGTTAGGACGTTTAACACTAAATCCCTTTAAACATATCGATTTAGTTGGCACTATCATTTTACCGGGATTGTTATTGATAACTGGCACAGGTTTTATTTTTGGTTGGGCAAAACCTGTTCCGGTCGATGCGCGTTATTTCAAAAGACCGCGTCAAAATATGGCAATCGTAGCACTCGCAGGACCAGTGTCGAATTTGCTTATGGCAATTGGTTGGGCATTGGTAGCCCGTGTTGGTGTTACGGTGGGAACAGGAAATGAAAGTATTTCGTTACCGCTTATTTATAGCGGCGTTGCGGGAATTTCAATTAACCTTGTGTTGATGCTGCTGAATATCTTGCCAATTCCGCCGCTTGATGGCAGTCGCATTTTGTCGGGTATTTTGCCGAGTTATTGGGCATGGCAATTTAATAAATTAGAGAAGTTTGGTTTTATTATTTTATTGTTAATGCTCTACACCAAAGTGCTGAATGTGGTTTTAGATTACCCGTTATACTTTGTTCAACAGTGGTTTTTTACACTGGCTGGTTTATAAATCTTTTATTTTGACTCTTTAAACATTTTAACTATTTCATGAATCCAATTCTTTTAGGCGTGAACATTGACCACGTCGCCACGCTTCGCCAAGCGCGAGGCACACGTTATCCTGATATTTTGCAAGCCGCGTTAGTTGCCGAACAAGCCGGTGCAGATGGTATTACCGCACATTTGCGTGAAGACCGCCGCCATATTCAAGACCGCGATATTGATTTGCTTAAAGCAAATATTCACACCCGTTTAAATTTAGAAATGGCAGTCACAGATGAAATGCTTGCGATTGCGAGCAAAGTTCAGCCTTATGCGTGTTGTTTAGTGCCTGAAAAACGCGCGGAATTAACGACAGAAGGTGGTTTGAATGTACGGGAAAATTTACCGCGTTTGCGTGTTGCGTGTCATAAATTAGCTGATGCGGGAATTGAAGTGTCGCTTTTTATTGACCCCGATGAAGCGCAAATAGATGCGGCGGTTAAAACCGGTGCGCCAGTTATTGAATTACACACCGGTGCGTATGCAGATGCGAAAACGCATTCCGAGCAACTCGAAGAACTTGCGCGAATTCAACGTGCCGCCAGTTACGCGCATAAAGCGGGATTACAAGTGAACGCCGGACATGGCTTGCATTTTCATAATGTGCAGGCAATTTGCGCCATTCCTGAAATCGTCGAACTCAACATCGGTCATGCAATTATTGCACAAGCGGTTTTTTCAGGATTGGCACAAACGGTTACAGAGTTAAAAACGGTGATGGAAAAAGCGCGGGCATTAACGTTACAAGGACGTTAAAAAACCGTGTTTTTGCATCCGGTAAAGTAAGGTGTCGCGCGTGATACCAAGTAGTTTTGCTGATTTACTGCGATTGCCTTGTGTGCGGTCAAGTGCTTGATGAATCAAATTCGCTTCTAAAGAATCTAATTTGATTCCCACGCTTGGCAATACAAAATCGTGCGGCTCAACTCGATTCGATTCGTCTTGAAATTCAATCGGCAAATGTTCAGGTTCAATCAGTTGACCAGAAAACAAAATGCTTAATCGCTCGCATAAATTTCGTAATTCTCGAATATTTCCCGCCCATTTGTAGTGCTTTAAAAGTTTCAAACTCGCTTTACTAAATTTGGGTGCTTTGATGCCGTAGTTTTTTTCAAACAAAGCAAAAAAGTGTGCAATCAACAGTTCAATATCTTCGCTACGTTCGGCTAAACGCGGCAATTCAAACGGCACGACATTTAAACGAAAATATAAATCCGAACGAAATGTCCCATTGTTAATCAATACCGTTAAATCTGAGTTCGTCGCAGCAATGACACGCACATCCACTTTGTACGGGCGAACATCACCAACCGCTAAACATTCGCCGGTATCTAAAAAGCGTAATAATTTCGCTTGAATTGATAGTGGCAATGAATTGATTTCATCTAAAAATAACGTGCCACCGTCGGCGGCTTGTAATAAACCTTGCGTGTTATGCGTCGCACCGGTGAATGAACCTTTTTTGTGACCAAATAATTCCGATTCAATCAAGGTTTCGGGCAGTGCTGCGCAATTAAGTGTTAAAAATTCTTTTTGAGCGCGTGTACTTGCGTTTTTTATGGCGTGAGCAAAAACTTCTTTACCCGTCCCCGTATCGCCTTTGAGTAAAACGGTAACATCCGTTGCTGCGACAATTTTCGCGCTACGGATAAGTGAATCTAACGCGGGTGATTGACCAATAATAGTTGTGAAATTATCCATAGTCATTATGAGTGCATCGTGTGTAGATTAGTAATTGCCATAGGATTTAATGATGGAAACGCAGCTAATAATGCGAGAACAATCATGACTAATCCGACGGCTTGTTTAAAACGTTGCATGGCGGCAAGGCGTGTTAAGACACTAATCATCACGCCAACCCCCATCACCGCAGGTAAAGTGCCTAAACCAAATGCAATCATGGTCAACATGCCTTGGAAAATACTACCGCTTGCAACTGTTAATGCTAATGCGGCATAAACCAATCCACAAGGTAGCCACCCCCACACCATGCCGAATAAATAAGCCTGTTTATAATTTTTTACGGGAATTAGCTTACGTCCAAACGGTTCGATTTTTCGCCAAAAATGCAATCCTAATTTTTCAATATAAGCAAAACGTGGAAACCAACCGGCAATGTATAAACCTGCACCAGTCATAATCAGCGCGGAGAGAATTTGTAACAGCCGATGTCCGTGTGCTTCGCCTAACGGCAACGTGATTAAAACTTCAACCAATCCAATCGTCGCACCTGCAATGCCGTAACTGGTAATGCGTCCAGCGTTATAACTGAGAATAAACGGTAACAAACGTTTTTTTTCTTGGCGAATTTCAGGGCTTAAACTGAAAGTGAGTGAGCCAATAATCGAACCACACATACCAATGCAATGCAGACTGCTAAATAAGCCCATTAACAGTGCGACGAAAAACGAGGAAGTAAAATTAGGATCAAAAATCATGAGAATTGCGCGGCAATTTGCGCTTGCATGGTTTCGGCCATCGCTTTGCGATTTGCCGCATCACGAATGGGACGACCGACAACGATATAATCTGCGCCATTTTGGAATGCCATTTCAACACTTACCACCCGTTTTTGGTCGTCTTCTTCACGATTATCAACGGGGCGCACACCCGGTGTGATGACGAGTAATTTATTGTCTAAGTGTTCGCGTAACATCGAAACTTCTAAACCTGATGACACAATACCATCACAACCAATGGCTAAAGCCCGTTTGGCGCGTGATAAAACAAGTTCGCGCACATCACATTGAAACCCTAAATCGTCTAAATCCCCACGGTCTAAACTGGTTAATGCGGTGACGGCTAATACTTTTAAATCGCCTTTTTTTGCTGCTGCCGCTTCCATAATGGCATCATTACCATGAATGGTGGCTAAATCTACGCCTTTTTGACTTAACGCGGCAATGGCACGTCCAACGGTTGCTGGTACATCGAAAAATTTTAAATCGACAAATACCTTTTTGCCACGCTGTTTAAGCCATTCAATAAAACCAAAATAGTCGCCACACATAAAAAGTTCCATGCCGACTTTGTAAAACACGACCGAATCGCCTAATTCTTCAACTAAGGCTTGCGCCTCTTCAATACTGGGTACATCGAGTGCCATAATTAAACGTTCGTTTACAGGAATAGGTTTACTTGAAATAAAAGATTGTGTCATAACATTAACTAAGTTCTGAAAGTAAAAACAGCCGCTATCTTACCGAATCTTAGCCGGTTCGATAAATGTTATTTGTTTTCGGGCAATTCGCGTAAAATTAAAACGCAACCTTGCTTTACTCCTGCAGGAATTCTATGAAAAAACTATTTTTAATCCCATTATTACTCATTTCAATGACCGTTTTTGCTCAAGAAGCCGCTAAAGAAGAGTGGCAAAATACAACGATTAGCGATGCGACCATCAAAAAAATTCAAGAAGCAAAATACGTTTACAAAAAATGCGTCGTCGATGAGATGCAAAAAGCACCTTATCAAAAACAAGAAAGTCGTCAAGCAACTGAAACCATCGTGAAACAATGCGAAAATGTGTTGGCGAAAATGCGTGATGTTTATCTTGCCGAAAAAGTACCTGAAGTGATTGCCGATAGACATTTAAAACAAATGCGTTTGCAAACAACACGCTTAGTTTTACAAGATATGATGTTCAATGAAGCGGCGCGTTCTGCAAAATAATAAAAACTATAAAAAGAGGTCTTAAAAATGGATATAACAACTTATACGATTGATTTAGCACTCAAACCGACCACCTTTGATTTGTGGCATGTTTGTTTAGCAGGAACTGCCGCGATTTTGGCAGCGGCATTGATTATTACACTGTTGTCGATGGTGATTTGTTTAGCCCGCCGCAAAAACGACCATGAAGAACCAAGTGTTAAAATTGTCGAAAAATTGGTGCAATCTGAACCCATTGTACAAGTGGTTGAAAAAACCGTTGAAGTACCGGTTGAACGTATTGTTGAAGTGGAAAAAATTGTCGAAAAAATTGTTCAAGCCCCAGCACCTGCACCAGTTGTCTTAAAAGAAGCCAGTGCTGATGCCGCGTTGCAATTGTTGTATTTATTGCAAAATGACGCGCGTTTTATTGATTTCATCAAAGAAGATATGAGCGCACACAGCGATGAAGATGTCGGTATGGTGGCGCGTGTGATTCATGAAGGTTGTAATAAAGTGTTGGATGAACATTTCACGTTCGCGCACATTTGCAAAGAAAATGAAGGTGATCGTATTACGTTATTGGATGGTTACGATGCCGCAAAAGTTCGCGTGACGGGCAATATTGTGGGCAATCCACCATTTACAGGCACAATTATTCACAAAGGTTGGCAAATTACGGATGTTCGTTTGCCTAGCACGGTGCAAGGCTATAACGCTAGCATCATTGCACCTGCAGAGGTTGAATTATGAGTTTTTTTGAGCAAATGAAAAAAAAGGCGGCTGAAACGTCGCCTAAAAAAGAAGAGGCAAACAAAACAGAAGCGGTAAATGAATCGGAAGTGGCTGAGGATGTCGCACCCAATGCCGAAAATGTAAGCGAAGCAACACCTGAAAAAACTACGAAAAGTCATGAAATAACGCTTGATGCCGTCGCGCCTGTGCAAAACACGTCAAGTGTTATCGATACGTCTGAAGGGAAACATTTTTCAGTAGGTATCGATTTGGGGACGACACATTGCGTATTGTCTTATGCAGATGTAACAGCTGGCGATGACGAGTTTTCGCAACAAGTGATGGGCATTTCACAATTAACCTCACCGAGCGTTGTTGAAGAAAAATTGCAGTTACCATCATTTTTATATCAAGCCCATGACGCAGAATTGCCAGCGGGTTCAATTGTTTTGCCTTGGAATTCTGAGCCAAATTATATTTCGGGGGAAATTGCCAGAAGTTTGGGCAGTAAAACCCCGATTCGTTTAGTTTCTAGCGCGAAAAGTTGGTTATGTCATGCAGGGGTCGATTGTAAATCGCCAATTCTACCCGCTGAAGCTCCTGATGAAGTGCAACGTGTTTCGCCGTTTGATGCCACAAAAGCCTATTTAGAACACATGAAAGATGCTTGGTTACATTTGCATCCAAACGCACCATTGGCTGAACAAGATTTAGTCATTACAGTGCCTGCGTCATTTGATCCCGCCGCACGTGAATTAACGGTTGAAGCGGCGCGTTCTGTCGGTTTAGGACAGGCAATTCTGCTCGAAGAACCCCAAGCGGCGTTATACAGTTGGATTGAACAAACACAAGGTGAATGGCGTAAGCAAGCCAAATGTGGCGATGTCATTTTAGTGATTGACGTGGGTGGCGGGACGACTGATTTATCACTCATTGCCGTCACCGAAAACGATGGCGTGTTAGATTTAACGCGGGTTGCGGTGGGCGAACATATTTTGCTTGGTGGCGATAACATGGATTTGGCATTAGCTTACACAGTGAAAGCCAAACTCGAAAAAGATGGTAAACGTTTAGAACCTTGGCAAGTTCAAGCCTTAACGCATGGTTGTCGTGATGCGAAAGAAAAAATCTTTTCAAGCGATGTCGACAGTGTGCCACTCGTTGTGCCAAATCGAGGTTCATCGCTCATTGACGGTACGTTGCGTAGCGAATTAACGCGCGACGAAGTAAACAACGTTTTAATTGAAGGTTTCTTACCTAGAGTTAATGTCAGTGACCGTCCTGTGTCACGCGCTCGTGCCGGTTTGCAAACAAAAGGTTTACCGTATGCCCAAGACGCGGGTATCACTCGTCATTTGGCTGCATTTTTAGCCAAACAACAAAATGCCGCAGATGACTTTGATTCAATTAACTTGCCCGAAGGCGCGACATTCTTGCATCCAACAGCAGTGCTTTTTAACGGCGGCGTATTCAAAGCGCAAGCGTTAAGCAATCGTTTAATGGAAGTGTTGAATTCGTGGCTTACGGCTGAAAATGCACCTGAGGCACGCTTGTTAGCGGGTGTGGATTTAGATTTAGCGGTGGCGCGTGGCGCAGCGTATTATGGTTTTGTGCGTAAAGGCAAAGGCGTTCGTATTAAAGGCGGGACAGCGGCGGCGTATTACGTTGGTGTTGAAAGTGCAATGCCGGCGGTGCCAGGTATGCCGCCTGAAATTCAAGCCTTGTGCATTGCGCCATTTGGTATGGAAGAAGGCACACAAGTCGAATTAGCCGATGATGAATTTGGCTTAATTGTGGGTGAACAAGTGCGTTTCCGTTTCTTTGCATCGACCAGTCGCCGCGAAGATACTATTGGTACACGCTTAGATTATTGGCAAGATGACGAACTATCCGAACTCAATGAGATTGAAGTCACACTCGATCAAGAAAATCGCCGCGCTGGTGAAGTGGTTTCCGTGCATTTAGGCTCAGCGGTCACAGAAGTGGGTACATTAGAATTGCAAGCGTTCTCGAATAAAGATAATGGACGCTGGAAAATTGAATTTGATGTGCGTAACTGATTAAAAATGAGGTGAAAGGTTTTTGCACCTTTCACCTTTTTCGTAAAACCTCAATCGATTAAACATGACTGAATATATAACCAGAAATAACAACGACGATGACGACTATGAATATGAATACGACGACGAAGGTAATATTGTTTACTACGCCGTTCGTCCGAATAAAACACAAATCAAAAAAGAAATCGCCGCGTTATTAGCCCTTGGTGAAGAAATTTCGACATTGCCTTCCGCGCAAATCACGGCGTTAGGCTTGCCTGTAAAATTAGAAACTGCCATTCGTGAAATAGTAAAAATGCCTCACAAAGGCGCACGCAAACGTCAACTTAAATTCATCGCACAACAACTTTACAAAATGGAAAGTGACGTTGAACCGATTTTGGCAAAAGTAGCAAAATTCAAAAATCAAAGCGGTCATGCGGTGCGTGAACACCATCTTGTTGAAAAATGGCGTGAACGATTATTGAATGATGGACATGATGCTTTAACAGAATTATTAGATGAATATCCTCACGCAGACCGTCAGCAATTACGCCAATTAGTACGTAATGCTCAAAAAGAAAAAGAATTAGCAAAACCACCAAAATCTTCACGCTTACTTTATCGTTATTTAAAAGCGTTATTTGACGTGGAAGACGAATGGAATAGTGAAGAAGAAATAGCAATAGACGTTGATTTTGATGAAACGGAGGATTTTGATGACGAAGACGACGATTATTAAGAAAAAAATGTCATCGCTTCGTGAATACGTTCTTGCGCTTTATGTAACACGTTGAGTGAAAAATCACCGTTTAATTTACCTTGATTGAGTTTGACATACGCGGGAATCGTATTGAGATAAGGTAAATATTTTGCCTTACGCGAACCGAAATAACTATGCAGTTTTGCTAAGATGACAACATCAATCAGGGTTAAATTGTCTTCACCACTTTCATAAAACCAATCTTCGGCAAATTTAGGAATATTTACCAAATCGGCTGGAAAATCTAAGTTGTGCAACATTAACGTTCCAACCGGAGGACTTAAAAAGGGCAGAGCGGTTTTTAATTCCAATAAATCCGGCGGATAATCCAACTGTTGCTCAGCAAAATTAAAGACGGGAATTTTGCCAATGTCACAAATTAAACCTGCCAATAACGCGTCTTCTGGATTCACAG
Organism: Methylococcaceae bacterium; assembly: GCA_031970635.1. Lineage (GTDB taxonomy): Bacteria > Pseudomonadota > Gammaproteobacteria > Methylococcales > Methylomonadaceae > UBA10906. The sequence goes on from DALYHZ010000034.1 coordinate 9,257, forward strand.
TTTTACTTTCCTTAGCCAAAATATAACACAAGCTAGATAAGTAAATGCTGTTACGCCAATTCGTTTTCATCATCGCCATCAATTGTTGATTTTGACATTGAAATAATTGCTTCACGCTAATGCCCATCACCACGCGCCGCGTGGCATCTAAGCCCAAACGGATTACCGCGTTGTGACAATTCGTAATCGGTGCTTCAGCGGCATAAAACACACTGTTTGAGACTTGAATGAGTTTTGCCACAATGGTTGCATCAAATTGCACAATATTGACAATTTCAGGAATGGTAATATCGGGTTCTTGTAAAGCCTGTTTTAAACGAAACGCCACTTGCGGCAAGCTAGGCAAACTTAACGTGTTTTCGCGATAAGCATGTGCAAAATCTGCAAAAAAACGATTATTCGGTATTTCGCGCGGTAAACCACTTTTGATAAATTCCCCGCCTGCCGTATAACGGTATTTACGTTGACTAAGGCGTTGCAAAAATAACCGTGACACGGCAAGCACGATACTTGGCTCAATTGTGATCGCCGTTGAACCGCATAAATAACCGCTATTTAATGGCAATCCCGCTTGTGGCGTGTCAAAGTTGATGGTGTAGGGGAAAACGCCTTCTGGGCGTAATTCGATACTACCTTGTAAGAGGTAAAATACATATTCTGTGCGTTGCCCCGTGATAAAAACAACAGATTCGGCATTGTAATGCAGTGTTTGATGTTCGATCTGTTCTAATGTGCTTTCGGGCAAATAACGCAGCGGTGCAAATTTTCTAAGTAAACTGACAGGTTGTGACTCGTTGTTAACCAAAATAGGTTTGGTTCGTTCGTTGAGATTAACAATTGCTACCGGTGCAATGGGGGATTTAGTTTGCGTGGCAGAATTGACCAACTCATTAAAGATAGCGAGACTTTCACTTGATGAACTTGATTCACTTTCTGATTCAGAGCGCGAAAAAATACTCAACAATACGCTTTGTGGTAAAGCGATAAGTTGTTGTAATGATTTGTAAAAAGCAAGGAGAGTTTCTAGCATTTAAGCAAACATACCCATTGCCGTGTCAATGCGTTGTTGTGCTTTGACTAAAATATCCAATGAAAAATCCGGATTTAATTTACCGTTTTTTAATTTCGCATATGCGGGAATCGAGTTGATATAAGGCAATTCTTTTGCTCTGGCTGAACCGAAATAACTGTGTAGCTTTGCTAAAATCACCACGTCAATGAGTGTTAATTTATCGCTTTCACTTTCGTAGTACCAATCTTCTGCGTGTTTTGGAATTTCAGTAATTTCGTTGGAAAATCCTAATGTATGTAATACCAAAGAACCGACCAACGGATTTAAATAGGGCATAACCATTTGTAAATCATTCAAGTCTGGGTAGGTTTCAGGATGTTGCTCTGCAAAATGGATTAACGGAATGGCACCAATATCACAAACTAAACCTGCTAATAGCGCATCTTCTGGATTAACTTGACCGGATTCTTGTGCTAGCACGAAGCTCAAACTCGAAACATGTAAACTTTTTTTCCATAACTCTTGCATTTTCGCCATAAGTTGTGGTGATTTACTTTGGAACAATTGTTTCACACTAATACCCATTACCAATTTGCGTGTGGTTTCTAATCCAAGGCGAGTTACTGCGTCGTGACAGTTTTTAATAGGCGTTGTCGGCGCATAAAGTGCGCTGTTAGCAACTTGAATCAATTTGGCAACAACAGGGGCATCGACTTGAACAATTTTGATAACATCGTTGACACTCACGTCATCTTTTTCCATCGCTTTACGCAGTTTGATAGCTACTTGCGGTAAAGAAGGCAAACTGAGCTTGTTCTCACGGTAGGCTTCTGCAAAACTATTAAAGAATTGGGTATCTGGAATTTCTTTTGGTAATTCGATGTCAATAATTTCTAAATTATTTCCTTGTTGCATTTTGCTCTTATTTGCCCACCATTGCACAATAGCTGTGGGAATAGACAAAATAACGCTGGGAGCTTTTGTTACCGCCGTAGCACCACAAACTTTGCCACTATTAAGTGGTAAATTAGCCAAAGCCGAACCTTCCATTATCGAATAACTCGCACCACCATCGGATTCGAGTTCGATATTGCCTTTGAGTAGGTAATAAATATGTTCACTTTTTTCACCAAGTTTAAAGACAACCGCGTTTGGTTCAAAAGTTAAGGTGCTTTGTTCGATTTGAACAATGTCATTTTCATTTAAATCACGAATAGGGGCTAATTTTTTCAATATAGATAACGGTTGTTTATCGTGACTTACTGTAGTTGGTTTTGTATTTGCGTTAACTGCGGAGGGGCTATCCGCTGTCTTTATTGCAGGATTTTCTGAGTTTTTTTCAGTATCCGTTGTTTTCTTAGAAAAAAGACTACTTGCCCAAGATTTCATACTTATATCAATCCGATAATGCTTTTTACGGGAAACCCCTTATTAAAGCGAAGTTAATTATTTATTCAGTTTGTAAATGGTAGTTTTGGAAAAAAAATCATGCCAACAGCGATTTTCTTTATCTATCAAAGCCCACAAAAAGCCTGATCCAAACAAACACCATGACACAATTGCACCACTAAAACGCCAAAAGGCTTGTTTCCATGTGATAGGCTGATAATCAAATGTTAAAACTTGTAATTTCCATGCCCGTAATCCTAATGTTTGCCCACCATGTGTCCAAAACCAGCCATAAAAAATAAAACTAATTGTCAATAAATAAAGTGGGTAAAAAATGTGTTGTGCCTCAAAAGCTCGTCCAGCGTTAAATGGCAAAATCAAAGCCGTCGCAACAAACAGGACACTCACCAACAGCAGTAAGTCATAAAGTATTGCGGCAAAACGGCGTATTAAATTTGGGATATGTAACATGTTCTAAACAAATACGCCGACGCAACAACGTAACACAAAGTTAAATTTTAAATAGTGATAACTTTTGTCCAAAATACATGGTCATCGCCAACAATGCACTAAACATCAATAATGAGAAAAAGAAAGGTGGGCGATGAAACAACAACACCATCAAATCGGTAACAAAAAGACTGGTTAAAATGGGTTGATCGATTAAGGTTGTAATAATAGTTTTAAACATAATAACTCCAAATCTGAACGTGTGTATTTTAGCGCGTACGCAAAGAATAAAAAAACGGCCCGTTGATTTTACTCTATTCAAAAGGGCAATGTAAAAGAAAAGAAGTGTTGATTAACTGTGCATGAATTGCAATCATATAGTCAACATTGTGAATAAAACCAATCGAGTGTGGCTGCTATTTTAAACTTCTTCAAAAATTTTTTAACATTGGACGATGTGCCAACCAACTTGCCAGAAACGACACGAAATGTGCCAGTCGGTGCGACTATTATTCCACGTTCAGCCCATTGCGTTTCTCGCAAACAAGTCAGTGATAATGCGTTAAAGGTTTTGTATCGTTTACGTAAGGAAGGTTTTGATGCCTACTTAGTTGGCGGTGGTGTACGCGATTTGTTACTTGGGCGCGAACCGAAAGATTTTGATGTTGTCACCGATGCTGAACCAGAACAAATTGCGCGAATTTTTAGTAATTGTCGGTTGATTGGCAAACGGTTTCGATTAGCACATATTTGTTATGGACGTGACATTGTAGAAGTGGCTACGTTTCGCAAAGCAAGTGATGATGCAACACAAAAAGTGCGTTTAAACAAAGAAGGGCGAATTTTACAAGACAATATTTACGGTACAATCGAAGAAGATGTATGGCGACGCGATTTCACCATTAACGCGCTTTATTACAATATTTGGGATTTTACGATTGTAGATTTTGTTGGAGGGATGGCAGATCATGAAGCATGTTTGATTCGTTTGATTGGCGATGCCAGTGCGCGTTTTCGAGAAGATCCTGTGCGAATGCTTCGCGCGGTGCGTTTTGCTGTGAAATTAGGTTTTAAATTGCATGAAGATTGTGAGCAAGCCATCCCACTTAATGCACATTTACTTGCGAGTGTTCCTGCCGCGCGGTTGCATGATGAAATGGCAAAGTTATTTTTGACCGGTTATGGCGTGCAAATGTTTGAAATGCTTCGTCAACACGGTTTATTTGGCGTGTTATTTCCTGCGGTTGAGAAAAGTTTATCGCACGAAGAAGCGCATTTTCCTAAAATGATGGTTATTAACGCGCTCAAAAATTCCGATACGCGAATTGCCGAAGGTAAACCGGTGACAACTTATTTTCTTTTAGCCGCCTTATTATGGGAACCTATGTTGCATCGTGCTAAAGAAAAAATGGCTAAAGGCTCGCACGAGGCGGATGCTTATAACGAGGCGGCAAGTGAAGTTATTTCACAACAAGTGCGACGCATTGCGGTTCCTCGTCATTTAACACTTGCTATTCGAGAAGTGTGGAGTTTGCAACCTAAATTCACCGCTCGCACAGGAATGAAGCCGAATCGATTAATGGCGCATCCTCGTTTTCGTGCCGCTTATGATTTTTTAGTGTTACGCGCTCAAGCAGGCAGTGCATCAGCAGAATTAGCTGAATGGTGGACAGCGTATCAAAATGCTGATGAAACAGAGCAACGCAAAATGACACAGCCAAAACAACAGCAACCTAAAAAAAATACGAAAACGAAAGCCAAACGAAAACGCAATTATCGTAGAAAATCCACAAATACAGTTACGTCTTCCCACTTAGAGTCTTGAGTTATCATGGTTATCGAAACACTTGCTTATTTAGGTTTAGGCAGTAATTTGAACAATCCCATTCAGCAATTACGCAAAGCACGAATGGCAATTTGTGCGATAGAAGGGGTTAAAGAAATCGCTTTTTCCAGTTTATACCGTAGTCCTCCGATGGGGTCTCAAAATCAACCCGATTACGTTAATGCGGTGATGGCAATTGAAACACATTTGCCGCCCTTAACATTATTAGCTTCATTACAACATATAGAAAATGAACAAGGACGTATTCGTACAGAACGGTGGGGCGCACGCACGTTAGATTTAGATATTTTATTATTTGGCGAGCAAATTTTAGATTTTCCCGATCTTATTGTGCCGCATTACGGCATGGCAGAACGCGCATTTGTGTTATACCCATTACTTGAAATTGCCCCCGATTTAATTATTCCTGAACACGGTCGTCTTGCTGAATTAGTTGCCCGTTGCCCATTAGAAGGTTTAGAGCGTTTAACCGATGCCACATAGTTATTTAACGTCAAATGCTATTACGCCATTGACACATTTAGATTTGCTTGCGATGAAACAGCGTGATGAAAAGATTGCAAGTCTTACCGCTTATGATGCGAGTTTTAGCGCATTGATTGATGCCGCAGGTATTGACGTAATTTTAGTAGGGGATTCGCTTGGGATGGTCATTCAAGGTCATTCAACCACCTTGCCCGTTACTATCGATGAAATGGTATATCACACGCGCTGTGTGGCAAAAACGTGTAAACGTGCGTTAGTGATTGCTGATTTACCCTTTATGTCTTATGCAACCCCTGAAACAGCGGCTC
>DALYHZ010000035.1:0-8996 GCA_031970635.1 Methylococcaceae bacterium
GCCAAGTACCGAGACACGCCAACTTTTTGAATTCGCGCCAAGGCTTTTTGATGGTCTGTTGTGGTTAGGTTTGTTGTCATCAATCACTCCAGTTCGCATCGTATTCAACGCCAAGAGGTTTAATCGATTCTGATTTCGCACGTTCAATTTCGAGTGATTCATGCACGGCTAATTTGATGGCTTCATTGATATGCAAACCGCCTCGTTTAGCCAGTTCGACTAATTCTTCAAATCGTTGTTGTGAAATCATGGGTTCTCCTGTTTTTGGACATAAAAAAAGCCTCGCAATCTTTCGAGTGCGAGGCTTGTGTTGTTGTAAAAATAAAAATTTTTAGGCGTTTAAAACACCTATTTCTTTTCAGGTTTAAATTTTTCAGTCATTTTACATCTCCATTTTTCTTACATACAAATAAGGATTATTAGCGCAAATAAAGTCACAATAATGTTCTTTCTTCTCTCTAAATTTATCTTCAAAGCCAGAATTGTAAATGAACTTAAATTGGTTAAGCTCGCCGTTGATTTTATCTCGTAAAAATCGCTGATTTTGATAGCGTTTAAACCTAAACCTTTTAAATCTTTTCATGTTATTCATCTCCATATTGTTACACTCATCATTTTTACGGATAAGTCAGGCGACATAAAAAATCCCCGCATTGCAAAACTCAACACGGGGCGGGTTTGTGATTTACCCAGTTTTGTCTAGTAAGCAATTTGTAATCTGCCTAGTTTCTGCTCAATTGCCAGAATCGTTACTTGCTTCGCAACATCTTTGTCGATACCGTTTTCACACAACGCTTTGAAAATTTCGTTGTGGACAGTTTTGCGATGCGCTTCATTTTCGGTGCGTTCACGTTCAATTCGTGCTTGTTCGGCTTGTTCGCGTTCAATACGTTCACGTTCAATTTTTGCGGCTTGTTCAGCGCGTTGTTCGGCGGCGATACGGTCGCGTTCAGCTTTCGCCAATTCCTCTTGTGCTTGGCGATCTTTTTCTTCCTGCTCACGTTGAGCGCGTTCTTGTTCGCGTTTCAAAGCATCTGCAACCGCTTGATCTTCACGCTCTTTACGCTGTTCTTCGGCAATACGCGCTTGTTCTGCTTGGTCACGCAACGCTTTTTCTCGACGTAAATCGAAAAGCTCGTTTTCAGTGATTGCCGCGTCCCAATCTCGCAAGTATTCTTCCGCTTCTCGTGCTTCGCGTTCGATACGTTCTTCTTCCTCGCGCTTTTCACGTTCGATGCGTTCTTGCTCGGCTTCCCATTCAGTCAATGGGCGGCGATGATGGTCGGCAATTTCGCGCACGCCTTTTTCAAATTCTTTGCGGAACGATAAATCTTTATCGATGACACGCTTTGCATCGGCGGCGAGTTGTTTTGAGGCATCGAGTGCGGGCTTGATGCACTTGATGATTTGTGCGGCATGTGACCTGCAAGCATCACGCCCTTTTGCGGTGGTCATGTCGAAAGCCAAACTACCCGCTTGTTGTGCAATTTTTTGAATTAAAACGGCTGGTTCATGGTGATACGTTGCCACTTCGCTAATGTCGAGTTGAACTCTCGGCAGTTGTGCCACTTCAATAATCGGTGCATCGCTTGCAGTGAACGCGACGGTGTTTGTATCTTCACTTTCAAGCAAATGTAAATAGTCTTCAGCCAATTGAATCCGCTTTTTCATGAACATTAAGTCATCATCGGGTACAACAATCATTGCATAGTGAAGACTTTTAACGCCCTCGTTTGGCTTTGGGTCAAAACTTATGAAATAGGTTAAATTTGCCCCACTAGATAACTGTTGATTACACACCTGCCAGTAGTAATTTGGCGCAATAGCTTTTAAACTTTGCGCGTCAATAATTTGCAAATACGATTCGTGAATGTCTCGGTTGTACGGGCATTTTGCTTCAACGGTTGCGATGATTTGACCTAACTCGTTAAAAATAATCCCATCAGGATGGGCAACGCAGTTTTCTCCGTAAGTTAAGCAAATTTGATTTTCACCTGTATGTTGAACCACAAAGCCAATGATGCGCTCGAATTCCTCAATGGCTTTGTGTTCAAATTTGTTTCCGTGTTCGGTGGCTTTTGTTGAAAAATTGTTGAATGAACCTGTTGCTTTACGGCTCTCAAATTTCCGTTGCACATACTGTTGACCTGCCGTTGGTAAGGAATCCATTTCAGGATGTGACATGATTGCGCTGATTCCTGACGCGCTAAACACGGTTGAAATTTGTTTGGCAATCGAATCTTTTTCATCTTCAGTTTCGAGTTTTTTGGATTGTGCTAAATTAAAGCGAGGCATGACGATTCCGCTTAAATCGTCGTTGTTGTTTTCTAAATCAAACATTTTGGTCTCCTAGAATTAAAAAAGCCCTGCAATTGTTTGAACTGCAGGGCTTAGCGTAGAATTATTCAATAATTCTGATTTCAAAGTTATCGTGTTTAAATCCGTTGTTTGCGTTCTTAACTTTCCCCAAGTATCGAATATAAACACCTGTCTTGTTCAGGATAATCACGCCATTTTTGATAGCCGCCTCAATGTCACCCACTAATTTTTTGCTGCAATTTGAAATAACACTCCATGTTAAATCTTCATGTTGTTCAGCAAAAAAAAGAGTAAGCAATTTTTCATTAGTAATTTCTCCAGTGCGATCATCTTCCTTTTCGTAACTCTGGTATTCAAGCCATCGAACTAAACCGAATTTTTCTTTAGACTCAGATTCTTCTGGTCTCCAGTAACTACTCCCGATTGGGATAACACTTAATTTTCCTTTTCTAAGATCAGAAACTTCAGGTGAAACCGCTACCGCGACAGATTGTTCAGGTTGAGTATTCGTAACAGCTTGTTGCGCGGGTTGCGATTGCAGAGGTGGAACGGTATGTGCTTTTTGTGCTTGCACGGTTTCTGTTTGCACAGGTGGTTGGTAGTCGAAATCGTAGTCTTCGTTCATTGTTGTGTCTCCAAGGTTGGTTTAGGATTTTGCGCGACTGCGCGGTGGGTTTTATTGAGTAAGCGTCGTTTACGAGTGGAAATACCAAATCTGTAATCTGCATACCAAGATCCAAGCCCGTATCCTGCAAAAAAACAGATTGTCCACTTCAAAAATAAAAATAAAATCATCATAAAATTGTCCAAAAAAATGCCCCGTTTCGTTTCCGATTCAAGGCGAGTGGGTGCGAAGGCAAGGTCGCTGTTAAGCAAGTGGGGCGCAGTAATCACAATCGCAATGGCGACCGTGTTTTGGTTTTTCTTCGTCTTGCTCAGTGCAGTATGATAGGTCGTAGGGAAAATCCCAGTAATCGTCGTAATCATCATCCATAAGCACCTCTCAAAAACTGCTGGCATAATGCGTTATCAAAAAGACTTTTTATTTTTTTCACTTTATTTTCTTTTGCAATTTCGTATTCACATTTTTTACATACGGACTTAAAGCCATCCGAATAACACTTAGACTTTGAAAAATCCTCTATCGGTTTTATTTCACAGCATTTTCTGCACTTTTTGGTTTGTGTCATGATTGCACCCGATAGCTTTGCATGATGATGTTTAGGTCGAAAAAAAACCGCTTCATCGCGGCTTTGCATTTATAAATTTGGATAGCTTTTTTCTGTTGTCGTGTCATAATCTCACCTGTTTTAATTGTTTGTTCTGTTGTGGTTAAGCCGCTTTGATTCCCCTCTGAGCGGCTTTTTATTACTCATCGATTCAACCACGATAAAAACGGGCTGACGCTCTGCGGTTAGATGGACGTTAAACATTCTGCTCATAATGACCATCCATTTATTGTTTCGTAATATTTTTTCGGCGAACCAAAATCGAATCGTGTATCAATAAAAACATTGCTCATTGGTATCAATCTCCACATCAACGAACGTTGTATTTGTATTGCAAAACCTTGAAATTCATAAATCGTTTTCATAACAGACCACCGTCTCCACCCAAGTCACCTGCAAATTTCATAGCCGCTTCTCTTCTAACGCGCATAATACGGTTAATTGCTTTTGTCATTTTTCGCTTTTTGTCCATTGCATCATAGATAGTCTGGTCTCGTTTTTTATCCAATCTAGTGAAACCATCACCTAGATTTTGATGACACGGTTCTTTGTATTTTTTAAGGCGTTTCATAATGCATCCTGTGGTTTCGGTTTAAATTTATACATATTTTTCATCTTGGATAATTCCGAAAATTTCACTGATTCTGTTTTTTTCTTTTTAGGTTGATCGAGGTACTTTTTTTGCGTCTCATGTTCTTGTCGATAAACATCCTCAACAATCGGTGATGTGCAATACGCTAAAAATTTAGGCAAGGACGGCGCAAAATCCGAACCCGACCGTTTGCATTGCTCAATGCCAAATTCGATGTCACTGGGCGAAAACTTCGCTAATTCTTCAATCCAAATCTGATTTGGTAATACACCAAATTGACTAATGAAGGTGTTGCCATAAATTTGCGTGAAAACACCCCATACTCTGTCAGCATTATCCGTACTTGGTAAATTGACCTTCGATGATTGGTGGTTTGTGTTTGTCGCGTTCAGCTTTAGCTCTCTCGAACTGCTCGTTTGCTGAAACTTTTGCAGGTTTAGCAGATTGCTGATGTGATCCATTGTTTCCTCCTGTTGTGGTTTTTTGTGGTTCGTTGCGCCGTTCAAATTGCGCCTTTAAACCGTCTGGTTTGTTGTTGTGGTAAAGCGAAAGGAATTTACTGATTGATTCATGAGCAACGAATTTCCAAAAACGATGTCCTTTTGCCCACTCAAAGCATTCCTGAAGTTCGCCACCGATATGTTCAATCCGCAATTCGCAATCTTCGGTATTTTCAAAATTTTGAACCGGCGTAGTAGTAATTTCAGTATTTACTTCATATTCAGTATTTGTTTTATATTCAGTATTTACTTGTCTACCTTTCACGGAATTCGCCTTTGACGGCATTCGCTCTTTGTGGCATTCGCCTTGTAAGGAATTCGCCTTTGACGGCATTCGCTCTAAAAGGCATTCGGTTGATTTATCTAGGTTCTGAGGTGTGTCATACACTAACCAGTCCCAACCACCATTAGGTGGCGGATTTGGTTTTTTCTTAACATAGCCAGTAGAGCTAAGTATTTTTAGACTCGAATAAATACCTTTTATACCCAACTCACGTTCCTTTGATAGGTGTTCCGCGTTAACCTGCCAACCGTCAGGTTTTGATAATAAATAAACAAGTAACCCAAGCTCGCGCCAATCAAGCTGCGTGTCGTTAATCAAATCGTTGTTGATGACCGTAAAACTGTCTGGTCGTTTGGTTCTAATAATTGCCATTCATTTTTTTACCTCACTTAGTCTGTCTTTTATGATTAAAAAGTAATCGCCATAATTACCGCCAAATTTCCTAACGTGTGTTAGGACTTTTTTAAGTTTGTAAATCGCGTTGACATACTGCTCAACACACTCAATTCGGAATTCATCATGCTTGATGTTAAGTCCGATAAATTCTTGCTCTTTACCGTGTAACTGATTGCTATAAAAACCATCAATCAGCATATTGATTAGCTGAACTACTCTTAATTCCGCTTCACAATCAATTTTTGATTTTGTCTTTGCTCTGCGTAATGAAACCTTCATCGTTACCTCACTTGGTTAAGTAATAATCGTGTTGTCCACTCGGTTAGGAATGGACAAACCGCTTACAACTTTGTTTTGTGATGAACTTGCCGTTGTAATTTTTGGTAGCACTGGCTACCGACTTCCTTGTTATCCCGTCTATCCCGTTGTTCGGGGCGGTTCAATACGTTCAACGTGTATCAGCGTTTTTGTAACTGATTTGTACACTTCAAAAATGTACAAATAACTTACTTTTTTTATGGTTTTAAGTGCGGTGCTTTCCTGTCGGATTGCACCGCGTTACCGCTTAATGGTGAGGATTCTTGTCCGTGTTAAACTGTCGTCTCCACAACAACCTAGTCAAACTTGGAGGAATCCTCATGACTGATAAAACCGTAAAACTTGAACTATTTAAAATTGCGGCAACCTTAACTACCGTAAAATTCAAAGATGGCGACGATTTAGCTACTGTTTTTGCCGATTGCTATAGCGTTGCTTTAGCAGAATTCGATAAGAAACCCGATAATTCTGGGAAAGTTCAACAGTTTCCAATACCTGGTAGTCCTAGAACCTTTTAGGTATAAAAAAAACGTTGTTCAATAAGCTGTAATGCTTTTCGTACCGTGGCAGATGCGTAACACAGCGGAGATTCTTGTTTAATCACAGCAAGAATCTTTGCTTCCAAATCCGCAACGCGCTCTACTTCGTCGTTCATTTCTTTTAAGTCTTCATCCGTATAAATCGTTTTTCCATCGGTCGATTTGTATTCAGTCATTTCATTACTCCACAGTGGTTAAAATTTCTTTGCCTTTCAATGAGCCCGATTTCAACATTGGCAATCTGTTCAAGGAATGCCATGCAGCAGTTCTTGCTGCGTTCGCGGACGAACGTTAAAAAAATGGTGGTATCCGGCATAACCTAAGTTTTTGTGTAACGCATTTAGCAAGGCTTGGGTTATTTCTTCCGCACTGTGACCAACTACCGCAATTTGTAGCTTGCGTTCCAGTGCGGTTTTTTCTTCTTCTTTACTCATTTTTACTACCTCGTTGTGGTTAAAAAATCTGCTCCTTCTTCTGGTGTAGTTCCTGTCGTTGGAACACCTAGAACAAATTTCGGTTAAAAAAGTCGGCGTTCAATAAGTTTTAATGCTGCATTCGAGCAGTCCAAGACATTGGTAATTCAGATGTTCGACCAGCTAGAAGGTCACTAAAATTACCCGTTCCAATTGTTCTATGGAGTGCTAGCAATAGTGCTTCATAGACTTCCGTTTTGTCCGCGCCTTCGATGGCGACCAATACTCTTTTTTCTACTTCACTCATTTTTATTACTCCACTATGGTTAAAAAATCTGTTTTGTCTTTATTTCAAAACATTCATCACATCAATGTCCCACTTCAAAACCAGCAACGGCGCACCGTCTTTTTTCTTTTCGGATTCAATCCAACACGCATACTTCTCGCCCGATTCGGTCGGTGTCCAAATGTCGCGCTCGTCTTTGAATTGCAAACCGCTTTTTGCCAGTTTTAAATTCATTTGATGCGCCGTTAAATCAATCGGTTCACCCAGTTCTAACGGCGATAAATAACAAGTGTGTTGTGAAACAATCTCAATCCCCAGCAAATCCAACGGTGACACGCCTGTTGTTCGGTGAATCGCACGGTCAGCTACCCGACGCGCTTGGTCAACATTGCCACAACAAAACACCATCGCTGCGTCATACGCACTCGGTGATAAGCGCAACGCCTCCGCTTTGGGATTTTGTTCGATTAGGGCAACTTTGGCGATGACTTGCCCTTCGAGGGCTTGTTGTTCCAATTCCACCATCCGGTCATACACCGCCGCCTGCACCGCATAACTTTCTGACATCACCATTAAATTCGCTTCGCGTTTTGGTAAGGCGTAGCACTTACGAGTTGTGCCATCTTTACCTTTGTAGCTCGCCAGAAAATTCTGGGCAGCTTCACCAAGCACTTTTGCTACTTTTGCCATGAATGTGTCATGACGTAATTCCGCCGCGCCTTCTTCTCTCATGTCGTTAATGATTTTCACGATTTCAGTTGAAAGCATGGTTTGTTGGGTGGTTGTTGATAAATTCATGGTTGTATCTCCACTGTGGTTAAAAATTCTTTGCCTTTCGATGCAGCTATTAGGCGTTTTTTTACTGCTTCTGCTTCTTTACCTTTCCAAGTACCTTTAAATATCTTGTAGATATTCGGTCTATCAATTCCTTTTTGGTCACAATATCGCTGTAAAGTTGTTCCTCTTTCGATGAAATCAGAACGTATTTTTTGAAGCTCTTTTTTTAGCTTTTCTTTACGTCTAATACCTTTTGTATCTTGCATTTACCCCCCGTTGGTTTATGATTCAACTTGTACACGTTTCGTGTAACTTGTGAAAAATTATAGTACACAAAACGAAAAAATCAACAACGGAGTTACACAAAATGACTAAAAAATCTGCAAATGATGTGATTGATAGGCTGAAAACCGCATTACAGCTAGATTCTGATAGTGAGCTTTGTCGGTATTTAGATTTGAATAGAGCCGCACTCGGTAACTGGAGGTCACGCGATTCTGTTCCTTACACGCTTTGTGTAAATATCGCAGAAGAACACAAAATTGATTTGAACTGGCTCTTAACAGGCGAAGGAACGATGTTGAAGGGCGGGGCGAATGATGAGAATGTGTCGCCCAAGCGGCTGGAAATGTTGCGATTATTGGAACGGCTCGATGATAACGCGCTTGACGACGCAATATATTCTACGAAAAAGCTCGTTGAGACTTGTGAGGAGCGGCGCGAAAATCAAAAAATGCGACAATTGATTCAGAAGTTGACCGTCAATCAAGGTCAGCACATGGCGGCTTGATAGGAGAGGAAAATGTTAAACACAAACGTTTCACAACGAGTAAAAAATGACGCTTTGCGCGGTGCAGGTTTGCGTCCTGTAAAAATGTGGGTACTCGATACTAGAAGGGCTGGTTTTGCCGAAGAATGCCGTCGTCAGTCGTTGTTAATCAGAAATGATGCCCACGAACAAGAAACTACCCAATGGCTTGAATCGGTCGCAGATTGTGATGGTTGGGAATGAAACGCGGTGATTTAGTCACGGTTGCCTTGCAAGGTGATTTAGGAAAGCCACGCCCTGCGTTAATTATTCAATCGGATTTATTTGATTTGCATCCGTCTGTGACAATTTTACCTGTGACCAGTGAATTGCGCGATGTGCCGTTATTTCGTATTCAGGTTAATCCAAGCGAAGCAAACGGATTAAGTAAGACGTCACAAATCATGGTGGATAAGCCGCAATCGGTGGCGCGTGAAAAAATTGGTCGTGTGTTTGGTCATTTAGATGACACAACAATGGTCGCTGTAAATCGTGCGTTGGCGGTGTTTTTAGGTTTGGCATGAGAGAAAATCGAA
>DALYHZ010000035.1:9006-10890 GCA_031970635.1 Methylococcaceae bacterium
TTATTTTTAATGAAGTAATGAATCGGTTAAAAGACTACACAAAAGCTAAAAGTTTCAACGCATTAGCAGAAATACTAGGGCTTTCAAGTAGTAATTTTGCAAGCCTAAAAAAACGCAACTCTGTCCCTTACGATAAGATTTTAGAGTTTTCTAGGTCACATAATGTGAGTATAGACTGGTTACTAACTGGTGAAGGACAGATGTTTAAAAGGGGGGAAGTTGTTGAAGACAACGTTGTGAACATTAAAACGCGCCAGATTGCCGAATTGATTGCCTCGCTTGATGAGCAACAACAGGCAGAGATTTTTGTTGTCATTGAAGGCAAAAAACGCGAAAAAGAATTGGCAAATAAAGCTATGAGATTAGAAAACACTATCCAACAAATGCAAAAGCAAATGCAACGCATGGCGGCGGCGTAACAAAATAATTTTTTTACAACAACGGAGAAAAAGATGACCCACGAAGAATTGATGAATCATGCCGTAAAACTCGCTACTGCGTTTATTCAGAACGGCGATTTACGGCATTGCGGTAATTTTAGAGATGATGGTTCAAGCGTTACACAAGAACAGGTTCAATTATTGGTTATGCAAATGTATAACGCGGTTGAACAAGCGGCGCATGAAACACGAGATATAACGGATGACGAAATGGCAGAAATCAACCTTGATGCGGCAAAGCGTCATGGTTTGCTTTAGGCTTTGAAAACCGTAGATAGCAAGTAAATCCACCACTAGGTTTTGTTTCTAATTCTTTCATTAACGCTTGGGCTGTTTGTGGATGGCTTTCAGCCCACGCTTTAAAAAATTCTGGTGCATTCATTATGGTGAACTCCGTTAAAAAAACGTGATTATAAACTATTAACAGGCGAAGGAACGATGTTGAAGGGCGGGGCAGTTAACGAGAGTTTTAGTGAGGAAGATTTACAGATTTTAAGGATGATAAAACGATTACCACCTACGCAAAAAAATCACGAAATCAAAAATATCGAGGTTATATTACAATCCATAGACGAAGCTATTTCACATTACGTAGCCACTAACCAGCTTGAACAAAGGGCTGCTTGATGAAATTATTGACGATGGCTGGTTTTTTGCTTATTTATGCGAAACAACAAAATGGATAAAATCATGAAACCAGCTCAATTTAAAATTGTCTACGATGGCAGTGCATTAACGAACAACGAAATGAGCGTTAATGACCTTGCGCCTGCTTTATTGGCAATTGGTGATCTAATGGAAACCGTCGGCAATACACTTTATGGAGATAAATTCAAAATCGGTGTTAGCGTTAAAGGGTCATTTAAAACGGGTTGTTTTGGTGTTGAAATGGTTGCCAGCACCCAAAACATTATTTTAGATGCGATTGATTTATTTAATCACGGTAACACGACTGCTATTTTAAATGCGGCAAGTCTCATAGGACTTGTGGGCGGCGGTTCAAGCACGCTGATTGGTTTTTTACGCTGGCTGAAAAATAGAAGTCATTGATAATGGCATTGTGCGGGTGTTTGTTGACGAAGACCATTATGACATCGAACAGGTGGCGTTAGGTTTGTTACAAAATCATAAAATACGAAAAGCCTTTGACGATTTAATTAACAAGCCGCTTTCTACTGATGGTATCGATTCATTTGCGATTATCAATTTGGAATCCTCAGATACGCCGATTGTGTTAATTGATAGTCGTGAAAGTACTTACTTCTCAGCACCAACACCCAGCGACGAAGAAATTAACAATCAAATAACTATTGTCAGTTTGCAGATTGTCAGTGCATCATTTGCAGAGGGTAACAAATGGCGGTTTTATGACGGTTCACAAAACTTTTTTGCTGAAATACTCGATGAAGCGTTTTTAATCCGTGTCCAAAACAGCGAGGAAGCC
>DALYHZ010000035.1:10901-14372 GCA_031970635.1 Methylococcaceae bacterium
AAAAACGACATCTTGAAAGTTAAAATGCAGATCAAGCAATGGCTGACAAATAAAGGCATGAAAACTGAGTATTTTATCATTGAAATTATTGAACATCGGTCAGTACACCAGCAAATTTTATTGACATAAACGTCCTTATAAAGCAAAACAAAAAAAGCCACGTTTCGCGAACGATTAAACCCTCTTCAAACGTGGCGTTATTGCATCCCGCAAAAAAGTAGATAAAATCCCGTCCCCGCAATGATTTGGAGGCTGAATTTATGTCGAATTTTTTATCAGAAATGCGCGAGTTTTTGGCGCGAGAGCTTAAAGCCTATGCCATTGAATCGGAAATAGCAGATGACATAAGTTCGAGAGTTGCTATTACATTTCGTAAAAACTACGGTGGAATCCCGTTATATTTGTCCAAATCACAAGACCTCACGTCTCGCAATGATGAAATTTGGTCAAAATTCACCGGAAAAAATCACATTGAACTCTGTCGAGAGTACGACTTGAGTTATCAGCAAATCTGCAAAATCATCGGCGTTCAACGCAAAAAACGACAAGGCGATTTGTTTGCTTAATTGTCGGCTAATCAGCAAAACGGTTAAATTTTGAAAACAGGATAAAAAACATGAACAAATCAAATGAAAACACCTTTTTAGTCGATGTTGCTGACATTCAAAAAGTACGAATCACCTGTAATAAATGCGGTACGGCAGTGATCATGCCATTGTCGGCGATAAATGTTTCCAGTTCTTGTGTGAATTGTTGCCATGAATTACCTGCATTGCCCGTAAAAAGTTTGATGAGTGAATTACGCGCACTAAAAACTGCACTTGCGGATAAAAATGCGACGTTTCAATTGCATCTTGAAGGGGAGCAATAATGCAACGAGACTGGGAAATAATCCGAAAAATTTTACTTAAAATCGAAGCTCTACCAACAGAAGACAGCACCTTTACCTCAAACGATTTAGAAAATGTTGATAGCGCAAATGTTGCTTATCAAATGCGTTTGATGCTTGATGCAAAATTGATTGAAGGCAGTTGTCGTGATGCGATTGGTGCGCCATTTTGTCATGCGTTCAGAATGACATGGGACGGGCATGAATTTTTAGACAGCGTTCGCAACGACACCGTTTGGAATGAATTGAAAAAGCAAGCCAAAACTAAAACCATCGACCTGCCTATCGGGATTATTCTAACCTTAGCAAAAGAGCTGATGACCCGCTTTGTTTTGTGATTTCGCGCGGATATAGGTGACGAAAACTAATGCCGAGCAGAAATGGTTGGTAGTTTGATACACCTACTGCAAAATAGCTATATTTAAAATTTTAAGAGGATTTACAAATGAATGAAGATTTGATGATTTTGCGCGGACGTTATGTCACACTAGAAGCTGAAAATATCCAACTTGCTAACGAGTTTAAATCATTTTCACGAGTAATTAAAACGTTGAGTTCTAGCTTGGAATGCTTTGGTTCATCATATCCGAATGATTCGATACCTGACCATCTTCAAGAATCCGCTACTGCAATTCAACGTTTGTCGGAGTTGCACAAAAAAATAACTTTAAATAAAAATGAGATGGAACGCTTGCGACCTATGACTGGATTATGATTGCGCGATAGCTATGAATCATTGAGAATTCTCAAGCTCCCAACCTTTACAGGCTAACGCAATATAACGTGGAACAGGGCGTTTTCCTGAGCCATAAGCACTCATCGTGCGTGGTGTCATGCCGAGAGCATTTGCCGCTTGTGAAAGCGATAATCCATTACGCGCACGCCATGTTGCAAAAATTCTTGTATTTTCATCGGTGGCGTTTTGAGCTTGAGCATCTAACCAAAGCGTGTCCGCGCCGATTTGAATATCCAAATCGCTCCATTCAACCGTCCAACCCTCACCTTCAACAATAGCCGCTTTTTCAAATATCGCTTGATTACCAAGTAACTTACCTAAACGCGGCGATTCTTCAAAAAACGGTTTGAAATCAATCGTAAAAACACTGTCATTGATAAATGTTGCCCGAATTTTAAAATCATTTAGCACCTCGATTGCCTTGAATCGAGGGCGTTTCATTTCTTGTGCCATACATACCACTCTGTAAAAAGTTCAGTTTTATTTTCAGCAACCCATGCCATAACTTCATTTTCAATGGCATTTGATGGGAAGTTACCTGTAAATTCCAATGTTTCAAGGTAGATAATCACGTCATAACCGCCACCAAAAAAATGAACGTGCGGAGGATTATGGTCGCGTTGCCTGACTTGAATTGTGTATTTGTTACGAAATCGTTTTGTCGTTGTCATAGCGATCATTATATGGAAAATATTTCAATATATAAATAATTACTTTTTGACAACACAACCCGCTACTTAAAATCTCTGGGGCTTCCTGTAACTGGGACGCTTGGCTTTTTATTCATTTCACGCTTACATAAACTGCATTGATGAATATAATTTGAACCTTCTTTGAGTAACATTATTTGTGGTGGGAAGGTACATTTGCACAACTGGTAATCTAATGTTTGGGCAAGTTGAGCCTCTGATAATCGAAGCTCACGCTCTGCCAAATTTAGCCTTGAATCAAGTGACTTTTTGTCTTTTTCTGGCAGTAACGCGATAATTTCTTTCAATGTTTGAATCACATCTTTTGTTGATGTCAAAAACGGTAACAACTCTGCAAGCACAAGGATTCTCCAAAATGAACAATGATGAAATAACCCCCGAAGTTATCGATGTTCTCCAAGCAAGTCAAGAACTCGTAATGCAAATAAAATCGCCCGAAAAATTACGCGAATTATTCATCGCATTCTGCGGTGTTGCCGCCGTTCGTCCCGATTGCACCGTCATGGAATGGCTACAGGCGACGAAAACTCATGCGGAGCAGAAAGGGTTAATGATAATTTAAATTGTTTGTGATTTTTTTACGCGCCAAGCATTTTCCTTTTGACAACACAACCCATGCAGTGGATAGTATCACCTCGAATAATTATAAGATTTTAGGTTGACATGTTTACTTTTACAGATAATTTACCATCTTTATCGCGTTCAAATTTAACGGGATTTTCACCATTAAATTTCGTTACAAGTGCCGATTTAACGTCTAATTTTAAATTAGAAGCAAAGCCGGATATTAGTAATAACTTTAAAGGAGTAGGTGGGTATTATTTTGACGCTTTAATAGGATCTAACTTTAGGATCATATTGCTGGGAAGTTATGGAACACCAATGTTAGAAATATACAATGAAAATGGGACAGGATTAACAGCTTCTATTGCAGCAGATAGTGATGCCTCAAAATTTGCTGTTATCAATTTTGTTGCGCCATCTACGGGAAGATATTATTTAGCATCCGTGGTTGATTCAAGTGACCATAAAGGTTTTTTAATTGTATCGGAAGATGAAAGTACATCTCCGGCATATACTCCACCAACACCAACACCAACACCAACACCAACACCAACACCAACACCAACACCAAC
>DALYHZ010000036.1:0-1843 GCA_031970635.1 Methylococcaceae bacterium
AATCCGCGTGAATTTGTTACTCGATTTAGGCAATAGCCGTTTGAAATGGGCGTGTGCTGAAAATAATCAAATCCAGCTTGGACAAACGTTGCCACATCATGAAATCACACCGCAAACGTTACGCAATTTGTGGCTTGATTTACGCCCTGAAAAAATTGGTATTTCATGTGTCGGAAAAGTTGAATTATTAAATATTATTACGAACGTAATGAATGAGTTGTGGCAAAACATTCCGATAACGGTTGCAACAACACAAACACACGCTTTTGGCGTAAAAAATGGTTATTTTCCGCCAAAAAAATTAGGCGTAGACCGTTGGTTAGCATTGATTGCAGTTAGGCAAAAAACGAATCTACCAGTTTGCATCGTCGATTGCGGCACTGCCATTACCGTCGATGTTTTAAATGAAAAAGGCGTACATCAAGGTGGGTTAATTTGTGCGGGATTGACGCTGATGAAAACCGCCCTCGCCTTCAATACGGCGGATTTACCGTTGGCGAAGTCGCCGCACAACATAGGGTTAGCGATTGAAACCGAAGCGGCCATTTATAACGGAACATTATTTGCCGCTTGTGGATTGATTGAACGGATCATGCAACAACAGCCTGCCAATACCGTGTTATTTTTGACTGGCGGCGATGCGCCTATTATTGCGGAACAATTAGCGCGACCACTTACCCTTGAAACCGATTTGGTGTTACAAGGATTGGCAATCGCGCTGAAATAATTACTGCGCGGGCGTTGTCGTTGGGACGTTAATTTCAACGTCTGCTTTTTCTTCTAAGGTGTTAATGAGTGAATTAAATTCACTTTCACCAATCGCTTTGGCAATATTTTTCGTCGCTAACGCGGCGCGTTTTTTATCTTCATCACTCATGACACCGTCGTGAACTTTAGTCAAACTAACCACTACTTGTTCATGTGACGGCAAAGCAACACTGAAAATACTTGGCTTATCTGCAACCGGTTTTGCCGCTTTAAAAATGGCTTCATTTAACATCACATTAAATTCTTTTTTCATACGAGTTAAACCCGCGACTTTTTGCACCGGCAATTTGTAATCTGCCGCCACTTTTGCTAATGCTTCACCAGCTAACAATTTTGTTTTAATCGCTTTTGCCGTTTCGATAACTTGTTGTTGCGCTTTTTCAGTTTGCAAAGCCTTTATCACGTCAGCTTTTACATCGGCTAACGGTTTATTTTCAGCGGCTTTGTGTTCAAGCAAACGTAAAACAACTAAATGATCGGTACTCAATTCAATCGGCGTGCTGTTCGCGCCTTGTAAAACTTCGTCACTGAACGCTACGCTTCTGATTTTTTCCTCTGCGGCAATGCCTTCACCTTTCGTTTTTGTAAACAAGCCAGTTTTTTTAATCGGTAAATTAAGCTGAGTAGCGGCAGCTTGCAAGTTATCCGAATTTTGATAACTCAGTTCTGTCAACGATTCGCCTTGTTGATAAAACAAATTTTCGGCTTGTGATTTTTGATAGGCTTTGGTGACTTCGGCTTTTACGCTTTCAAACGGTTTCACTTCAGCAGGCTTTAGTTCTGTGACTTTAATTAAGTGATAACCAAATTGCGATTTAACCGGCGCAGAAACTTCGCCTTGTTTGAGTGCAAGCGCGGCATTGTCGAAATCTTTTTCCATCACGCCAGCACTAAATAAACCTAATTCGCCGCCGTCTTTGCCCGTTAATTTATCATCCGATAATTCACGCGCTAAAGTGGCAAAATCTTTATTTGCCAAAGCAGATTTGGCTTGATTAGCTTTTTCCAATGCCGTTTTGTCATCTTGCTTATCGTTGACTTCAAATAAAATGTGACTCACTTTGCGACGTTCAGG